>CAMHJE010000088.1:0-9878 GCA_946185305.1 uncultured Clostridia bacterium
TATCCTTTTGCGGCGATACTCGTTCCGTTAGGAAAAACCCATTGCAGAGGGTCGGTGTAATCGTCCGAAACGGCGTATCCGCCGAGGTCCACCGCATAGTCGGCGCTGTTGTACAGCTCGATCCACGCGCCGTAGTCCGCGTCAAACGGGCGGTCGCTCTTGGTCGATTTGTTGTACTGGTAGACGATGTGATAGCCGTTCACCAAGACCTCGTTGAACATGATATCATGCACGCCCATTTCGCCGTTTTCCTGCTTGTCGAACAGCGCATAGCCCGCCTCGGTGTTGGCAAAGCCCGGCGTGATGCGGTCGGTCGGGGTGAACGTCGAATCCGGGTCGAACGTGCCGCCGTTGAACGAACGCGCCATCGAGAAGTTCTTGGTCTGCACGCCGAACTCGATAAAGTCCGCATAGCGATCCTCCGGCGTCGTCAAAAGCAGCATTTCCCCGCGGGAGGACAGGCCGAAGTCGATGCACACATACCCGTCCACCGGCTCGACCGTGTTGTAGACCACCAAAAAGCCGTTCGGCTCGATGGTCACATCCTTGAACGTGAACTTTTTGGGCTTGGTGATATCGTCCGAAAGCCCCCATCCGTCAAGGCTGACTGGGGAGGAGGAGCTGTTGTACAGCTCGATCCAGTCGCAGTAGGTGCCGTCCGGACCGCGGTGCGCGCTCGAATTGCTCGCCATGAACTCGGAGACCCGCACGGCGCTCGAAACGGTCGAGGTGTCCGTGTCGGCAATCGTGTTGTCGATCAGCTTCGTGCGCTCATAGGCCGCGACGCCCTCGGCGGTGTTCGGATAGCCGGGGGACGGCGCCATGTTCGCCCATGTGCCGTTTGCCGGATCATAGCAGTAGGAGAGGCCGGAATACGTGTCCGAAAGGCTCACCGTCGTGATCAGCGAGCCGCTCGGGTCGATAAAGCGCAGCACGTCGTCCTTGGACAGGGCGAAGTTTGCCACGTTGTCCAGTCCCGCGTCAAAGCCCGCGCACCAGATCACATAGTATTCGCCGGGGCGGAGAGACGCCTCCGGGATCGCCCACACGTCGGTTTCGCTGTCGGACAGGCCGTAGCCGCCGATGCTGACCGTTTCGCTGCCCGCGTTATACAGCTCGACATAGTCGCTGTACGTCCCCATCGGGTCGCGCACGGCCTGCTTGTTGCTGGCAAGGATCTCGGAGATCACCACGCCGGATCGCTGCGTTGCGGCGGTAGCGGCATTTTGGCGCACGTCCTTTCCCGCGCAGCTGAAAATGAACGCGAAAATCATGATGATCGCCAGCACGCCGCCGAGCACGATCGCCAGCAGCGTCAGCTTTTGCTTTTGTTTTTTATTCATTCAAAAATCCTCGCAGGTTATATTCGGTCAATACCTAATCATACCATACTTTTTTCCCCGTGAACAGCGCCGTGGGAAAAGTTCACAGTTTGTTACGCGTTTTCCGCCGTCGGCGCGCCGAAATCCGAAAGCCGTTTCAAAAGCCGCGCCTTGGTGTTGTCCTTCGGATGACAAACGCAATGCAAAAGCAGCTGCCCTTGCAGCTTTGCCACGGCGGGGGAAGGCGTCATGCCGAGCGCGTCGATGATCTCCCGCCCCGAAAGCGCCAGCTCGCTTGTCGTCCACGGCACGTTCTCATCGAGCATGGCCTGGTACACGCGCCGCCAGCGCGCGGCGACGTATGCCGTCTGATACCCGCTGCCGCGAATATCCGCCTCCCGCAAGGCGATGGCGTCCTCCGTGCCCTGCCTGCCCCATTCGACAAACCGCTGCCGCAGCGTCGATTCCTTCGCATGCCCGTCCAGATCGAACATGTGCCGTCCCACGGCAAGGGATACGCGCTTTACGGTTGCGTTGGGATAGGTCAGCCGCTTCAGGATCGCTTCGCTCATGCGCTCGCCGATGTACGCGTGGCGGTGATAGTTGCCGTATTCAAACAGGCTTTTCGGCTTGCCCACATCGTGCAAAAGCCCCATCAGCCGCAGCTCGACGGCGGGCGGCATCGCGGCGCAGGTGTGAAGCATGTGCGTCAAAACGTCGTGTTTATGGTAGTCCGGCCGCTGTGCCAAGCCGTCCGCGTCCTTCAATTCCGGAAACAGGCGAAACAGCGCGCCGAGCTCCTGTAAATGCGTCAGCGCCCGCAAAACATCGTCAAAGACGAGCAGCCGATCCAGCTCCTGCCGCTTGCGCTCCCATGCAATGCTGTCCAAAAGGGCTTCGTGCGCCTTGGCCGCTTCCCATGTTGCGGGGTCGATCATAAACCCGGTGCTTACCGCGAACCGCACAAGCCGCAAAATCCTAAGGCCGTCGTCGCGCAGGATCACCGCGGGGTCCGGCGTTGTGGTGCGCAGGACGCGGTGCTCGAGATCATGCCGTCCCCCGGTCGGATCGACCAGCTCCCCGGTCGAAACATTCTGATACAGCGCGTTGATCGAAAAGTCGCGCCGGAACGCGTCGGCGGTCAGCGAATCGGTGAACGCAACGGTTTGGGGCGTATGCACGCCGCCGGGCGGGTAGGACTCGGTGCGAAACGTCGTATGCTCATACTTTGTCCCGCCGATCTGCAGCAGCACGGTGCCGAGCCGCGCGTTGACAAGCGAACACGGCACGCCCGCGGCCTCGGCAAACGCCGCGAGCTGCTCGGGACGCATGGCGCTGCATAGGTCAACATCATGCGAAATCCGCCCGAGCAGCGCGTCGCGCACACAGCCGCCGACCGCATACAGCGGCACAGGCAGCGCATCGGCAAAGGCTTTCAGTTCGGACGGATAGATACTCATGGATATGCAATGGGGGACGGGGGCCGCCCCCGATGGGTATGGCTGTTTTATTCCTCGTTGTTCTCGGCTTCGACCGCTTCGACCGGCTCGTTGCCGTCGGGCGCAGAGGCTTCCTCGCTGATCGGCGCGCCGTCCTCGTCCTCGGTGATCTCCTGATGCGGGAGCAACGCGACGCAGGCGATGGAGTTGCTGTCGCCCACCTGCATCAGGCGGACGCCCTGCGTGTTGCGGCCGATCACGCTGATCTGCTCGACCGGCGTGCGCATGATGATGCCGTCGTCGCGCACCAGCAGCACGTCTTCGCCGCTTTCGGTCATGCGAAGCGCCGCCAGTCCGCCGGTCTTATCGGTCGCCTTCATCGCAAGGATGCCCTTGCCGCCGCGGCCTTGGATCGAATACTGATCCTCCGGCGTGCGCTTGCCGAGACCTTTTTCGGTGACGGTCAGCAGCATACCGCCCGGAATGACCTTGACCATGTCGATCAAAATATCGTCGTCGTCCAGATTGATGCCGCGAACGCCCATGCCGCCGCGTCCGGTCGGACGCACGTGCGCTTCATTGAAGCGGATGCACTTGCCGCTGCGGGAAGCAAGGATGAATTCGTCCTCGCCGCTGCTCATCTCCACGGAGATCAGCTCGTCGCCCTCGCGGATCGTCTGCATCAGCAGACCGCCCTTGCGGATATTGCCGCAGTCCGCAATGCGCGTCTTTTTGATCAAGCCCTTGCGCGTCGCGGTCACCAGATAGCCGTTTTCCTCGACCTCGCGCGGGACCACGAACATCGCCGTGACCTTTTCACCGGTCTGCAGCTGCAGGAAGTTCACCACCGGGATGCCCTTGCTCGTCCGGCTCGCTTCGGGGATCGCATAGCACTTGATCCGATACACCCGGCCGAAGTTCGTGAAGAACATGATCGGCGCGTGCGTAGAGGAAACGAGCATCCGTTCCACATAGTCCTCGTCGCGCGTGGCTTGGCCCTTCACGCCCTTGCCGCCGCGGTTCTGTGCCTTGAACGCGTCGGTCGAGGTGCGCTTGATATAGCCGAAGTGCGTCATCGTGACGGTCATCTGCTCCTCTTGGATGATGTCGTCCAGCTCGATATCGTCGGGCATCGGCGCGATCTCGGTACGGCGCTTGTCGCCGCAGCGCGCTTTCACGTCGAGCGCCTCCTCTTTGATGACCTCCATCAGACGGTGCTCGCTCGCAAGGATTTCTTCAAGATAGGCGACGCGCTCACGAAGCTGCTTTTCTTCCTCGATCAGCTTGTCGCGCTCCAGTCCCGTCAAACGCTGCAAGCGCATGTCCAAAATGGCCTGCGCCTGCCGCTCGGAAAAGCCGAACCGTTCGCAGAGGCGATCCTTGGCAATCGCGCCGGTTTCGCTCGAACGGATCGTCTTGATGACCTCGTCGATCTGATCGAGCGCCTTGAGTAAACCTTCGATGATATGCAGGCGTTCCTTTGCCCGCGCAAGGTCAAAGCGCGTCCGGCGGGTCACAACGTCCTTCTGATGCTCCAGATAATAGTAGAGGATCTGCTTCAGCGTCAGGATCTTCGGCTCGCCGTCCACCAGCGCGAGATTGATCACGCCGAACGTCGCCTGCATGTCGGTGTGCTTATAGAGGTTGTTCAGCACGACGGACGCATTCATGTCCTTCTTGAGCTCGATCACGATGCGCGTGCCGTTGCGGTCGGTCTCGTCACGAAGGTCAGATATGCCCTCGATCTTCTTTTCATGGACAAGCTCGGCAATGCGCGTCACAAGGCTCGCCTTATTGACCTGATACGGGATTTCGGTGACGATGATGCGGCTCTTGCTTTGCGACATCTGCTCGATCTCGGTGCGCGCGCGGACGTAGATCTTGCCGCGCCCCGTGCGGTATGCCTGCGCAATGCCCTGCTTGCCGAGGATGATCGCGCCGGTCGGGAAGTCCGGGCCGGGAATGTACGCCATCAGCTCGTCGTTTGTGATATCCGGGTTGTCGATCATGGCGCAAAGGCCGTCGATCGTTTCCCCGAGGTTGTGCGGCGGCATGTTCGTCGCCATGCCGACCGCGATGCCGTTGCTGCCGTTGACTAAAAGGTTTGGGAAACGCGCGGGCAGCACGACCGGCTCCTGCTGCGTGCCGTCAAAGTTCGGCTGAAAATCGACCGTGTCCTTGTCGATATCGCGCATCAGCTCCATCGCCATCTTGCTCAGGCGCGCTTCGGTGTAACGCATGGCCGCCGCGCCGTCGCCGTCCACAGAGCCGAAATTGCCCTGTCCTTCGACGAGCGGGTAGCGCGTGTTGAAGTCCTGCGCGAGGCGCACCATCGCGTCGTAAACGGAGCTGTCGCCGTGCGGATGGTATTTACCCATGCAGTCGCCGACGATACGCGCGCTCTTACGCGTGGGCTTGTCGGGCGTGACGCCGAGCTCCTCCATCGTGTGCATGATGCGGCGATGGACGGGCTTCATACCGTCGCGGACGTCGGGGAGCGCGCGGCTCGTGATGACCGACATCGCATAGGCGATGAAGCTCTTTTGCATTTCGTGTTCCAGATTGATCGGACGAATCGTTTCGCTCATGTTCTTACCTCGTTATACATCCAGATCGGTGACGAGCTTCGCGTTCTGCTCGATGAACTCGCGGCGCGGCTCGACCTTGTCGCCCATCAGCAGCGTGAACAGCCGGTCGGCCTCGACCGCGTCCTCCACCGTGACCTTCAGCATGATCCGGTTTTCGGGGTCCATCGTCGTCTCCCAAAGCTGCTCCGGGTTCATCTCGCCGAGGCCCTTGTAACGCTGAATGTCCGGCTTCGGGTCCGGCCCGATCTCCTGCAGCGTGGCGTCCAGTTCCTCATCGGAATAGACGTAGCGCAGGAACTTGTTGCGCTTCACCTTATACAGCGGCGGCAGCGCGATAAAGACGTAGCCGTTCTCCACCAGCGACCGCATGTGCCGGTAGAAGAACGTCAGCAGCAGAATACGGATGTGGCTGCCGTCCACGTCGGCATCGGTCATGCAGACGATCTTATGATAGCGGAGCTTGGTTTCGTCGAACTCGCTGTCGATGCCCGCGCCGAACGCCGTGATCATCGACTTGATCGTGTCGCTTGCCAGCATCCGGTCCAGCCGCGCCTTTTCGACGTTTAAGATCTTGCCGCGCAGCGGCAGGATCGCCTGATACTTCGGGTTGCGCCCCATCTTTGCGGAGCCGCCTGCCGAGTCGCCCTCGACAAGGAAGATTTCACACTTGGAAGCGTCCTTTTCCTGACAGTCCGCCAGCTTGCCGGGCAGCGCCGTCGAATCGAGCAGCGTCTTGCGGCGGGTAAGGTCGCGGGCTTTGCGGGCCGCTTCGCGCGCGCGGGAGGCCATCAGGCACTTATCCACGATCACCTTGCCGATGGCGGGGTTCTCGTCCAGGAACTGGTTCAGCCCGGTCGAAACCGCGTTGCTCACCAAGGGGCGAATGTCCGCATTGCCGAGCTTCGTCTTGGTCTGCCCCTCAAACTGCGGCTCCTGCAGCTTGACGGAGATCACGGCGGTCAGACCCTCGCGGATGTCCTCGCCGGACAGCGAGCCGTCCTTTTCCTTTAACAGATTCGCGCGCTTTGCGTAATCGTTGACCGTGCGGGTCAGGGCTAATTTGAAGCCGTCGAGGTGCGAGCCGCCCTCGTGCGTGTTGATATTGTTTGCGTAGGTGTAGATGTCCTCGTTATAGCCGTCGTTCCACTGCATGGCGATCTCGACCGTCGCGGTTTCCTCGCCGTCGGTCATGCGCTTGGCCGTGAAGTACATCGGCTCCGGATGCAGCACCTCTTTGTTTTTGTTGTAGTGCGAGACGAACGAACGGATACCGCCCTCAAAGCAGTAGTCGCGCTCCATCTGGCTGCCCTCGCGCTCGTCGATCGCGGTGATGCGAACGCCCGCGTTCAAAAACGCCAGCTCCCGGAGACGGGATTTCAGCTTGTCAAACTCAAACTTGACTTCGTCAAAGATATCGGGATCGGGATGGAACGTCACGGACGTGCCGGTGTCGCCGGGGTCACATTCGCCCACGATCTCCACCTTCGTCATCGGGATGCCGCGCTGATACCGCTGCCGGTGAATCTTCCCGTCGCGCCGCACCTCAACCGTGAGATCGTCCGCCAGCGCATTGACGCAGGACAGACCGACGCCGTGCAGACCGCCGGATACCTTATAGCCCCCGCCGCCGAACTTGCCGCCCGCGTGCAGGATCGTCAAGGCAACCTCCAAGGCGTCCTTGCCGGTCTTTTGGTGGTAGCCCACCGGGATGCCGCGGCCGTTGTCCTTGACCGTCACGGTTTCCCCTTCGTGAACCGTGATCGTCACGTGGTCGCAGTAGCCCGCCATGGCCTCGTCGATGGAGTTATCGACAAGCTCATAGATCAGGTGGTGCAGACCTCTCGAATCGGTCGAGCCGATGTACATGCCGGGGCGACGGCGCACCGCTTCCAAGCCCTCCAAAACCTGAATTTGGGAAGCGTCATAATTGCCGTTGACTTCGTGCTGAATGTCTTCCATGTTGTTTCTCCGTTTCTGATACTGTATCGGCCGCTGTTTTGCGGCGTCGTTGGTTTACGTTCCAAAAGCCCTTTAGGGCAATATCACTGCGCTGCGATCCTTTCCTGCAGCGTCTTCACCGCTGTGGACGCGGCGTAGACGTAGGTATCATCGCCCTTGGTGCAGATCACGTAGGACTTCGGGCGGCCGTAGGAGGGGTAATAGTGCCCGATCTCTACGCAGTCGCGGATCAGGCGTTCGGTCTCGGCGCTGACGTTCTCCACGGGCAGGATCGCCACGATCGACGCGCTCGGGACAAACCGGTTCTCTCCGATGTGCAGCAGCATTTATACCTCCGAAACGCGTCCGTTCTCGACATGCCAGACCTGCATGGTCAGAGTTTCGATGGACGCAAATTCTTCCAAGTGGGTGCAGGTCACAAACGCCTGACAATCGCTCACGACCTCCAAAAGCCTTGCCTGCCGGTCGGCGTCGAGCTCCGAAAACACATCGTCCAGCAGCAGCACCGGCCGCTCGCCGCGCGTTCTTTTGATCAGCTCGATCTCCGACAGCTTCAGCGACAGCGCCGTGGTTCTTTGCTGCCCCTGCGAACCGTAAACGCGCACGTCGCGCCCGTTCAGCATCAGCCCCAGATCGTCCCGGTGCGGGCCGACGGATGTGAACCCGCGGAAAATATCGCGCTCCAATCGCTCGGCCAGCTGCTCCTGCAGCGTTTCCGCCAAGCGTTCCTCGTCCGTGTACGGCACCGACGGCTCATACGTCACGCGAAGATTCTCCTTGCCGCCGCTCATCGAACGGTGCAGCTCATGTGCAAGGCCGGAAAGCTCCTGCACAAACTGCGTGCGTTCGCGGATGATCCGGCTGCCGAGCCGCGCAAGCTGCTCGTCCCAAAGCTCGATCATGTCGTAGCGGATCGGCGTTTCCTTTAAGAGCAGGTTGCGGTTCTTGAGCGCGTTGTTGTACTGCTGCAGATCGTAGTAGTACGCGGGCTTCATCTGGCTCAGCTCCATATCGAGGAACCGCCGCCGCTCGGCAGGACCGTCCTTCACAAGCTGCAAATCCTCCGGCGAGAACATCACCACGTTCAGACAGCCCATCAGCTCGCCCGAACGGGACGTGGCCGCATCGTCGATGTAGACCTTTTTGCGCTCGCCCTCGCACAGCTCAATGCGGATCGAGCGCGACCCGCCGCGCGTGTCGAGGTACAGCCGCACGCCGCCGAACGGCTCATGCTCCTGCAAAAGCTCCGCGTCGCGCGCGGTGCGGTGGCTCCGGCCGAGGGCGCAGAGGAAGATGGATTCCAGAATGTTCGTCTTGCCCGCCGCGTTCAGCCCTTCGAACACATTCAAGCCCGGATCGGGCGAAAGCTCGAGCGCATCGTAGTTTCGATAGTGACTTAGCTTCAGCCCCCGGATTCGCAAAGCGTTATACCTCCACCATGGATATAGATCAGTATACCATATTTCATAAGGAGTGTAAATAATAATATAGAAGAAACCCCCGATTTTGCGGAAATCTTACATGATCGGCGGCACAAAAACAAACGAAATATGGATGCGGCGAACGGGTAGAAAAGGGATGGCGGAGACGAATGAAAACCGGTTTTTGCGCGGTGAGGAACAAACACTGCACACACAAAAACCCGTTCCGCCCTCCAAAGTTCACGCCGGCGTCACGTTCGCGCCGAAATTGGGTCTTTTCGCAGAACAAAAACTATGCTATACTGTGTGTAATACAATGACAGGAGTATGGTCATGGGATTTTTGGATCGTCTGCTCGGCAACACGAGCGAGAGTAAATTAAAAAAACTGCGTCCGAAGGTGGCGGAGATCAACGCTTTGGAGCCGAAGTATCAGGCCATGAGCGACGAAGAGCTTCGCGGCTGCACGGCGGCTTTTAAGGCACGGCTGCAAAACGGCGAGACGCTGGACGATATCCTTTGCGAAGCGTTCGCGGCGGTGCGCGAAGCGAGCGTCCGCACGGTCGGGATGCGGCATTTCGATGTGCAGCTGCTCGGCGGCATGGTGCTGCATCAGGGGCGCATTGCGGAGATGAAGACCGGCGAGGGCAAAACGCTCGTCGAAACGATGCCGGCCTACCTCAACGCGCTCGAGGGGCGCGGCGTGCATATCGTCACGGTCAACGATTACCTTGCCAAGCGCGACGCGCAATGGATGGGCAAGATCTATAAGTTCCTCGGCATGACGGTCGGGTGCATCGTGCACGATCTGGACAACGACGCGCGCCGCGAGGCGTATGCGTGCGATATCACCTACGGCACGAACAACGAATTCGGGTTCGACTATCTGCGCGACAATATGTGCGTCTACAAGGAGAACATGGTGCAGCGCGAGCTGCATTATGCGATCATCGACGAGGTGGACTCCATCCTGATCGACGAAGCCAGAACGCCTTTGATCATCAGCGGCCACGGCGAGGAATCGTCCGCGATGTATCAGGAGGCCGACCGGTTCGTGCGGCGGCTTGTGCGCGGTGAGAACATCAAGGACACGAGCAAGACCGATCAGATCCTCGGCGAGGATCAGCCCGAAAGCGGCGACTATATGTGC
>CAMHJE010000089.1:0-9753 GCA_946185305.1 uncultured Clostridia bacterium
CCACATCCATGGTATACTATGGGTGTGTTTTGAAGAACGTGTAGGAGAGGTTATTCCGCATGACGGACTATCGTGACATACTGCGAACCATATATAATGTGTTTCGGCAGCCGAGCGGGCTGGTGAGCATCATTTTGGATGTCGTCATCATCGCGTTTTTGGTCTATAAGCTGCTGAAATACACGCGCGGGACCCGCGCCTATGAGGTTTTGAAGGGCGTCGGGGTATTGTTCATACTCTCCATTTTAGGCCGCGTTGCGGGCTTGAACACGATCACATGGGTGCTCGACGGCATCCTGTCCAGCGGTACCATTTTCGTGATTCTGTTCATCCTGTTCACGCCGGAGCTGCGCCGCGTTCTCGAACGGCTCGGCAGCGGCACCAAGCGGCTCGGGCAGCGCATGATGACCGTCGATATCGAACGGCAGCAGATGGTACAGGATCTGCAGCGCACGATTTTGCGGCTGTCCCGCCGGCGCGTCGGCGTGCTGCTGGTGTTTGAGCAAAAGACGGGCCTGGAGGACATTGCGGCGACCGGTACGCGGCTCGACGCGATCCTGTCCGGTGCTTTGGTCGAGAACATCTTTGAACCCAAGACGGCTTTGCATGACGGCGCCGCCGTCGTGCGAGACACTACGATCATTGCGGCGGCGTGCCTGCTGCCGCTGTCGGACGATCCGAAGGTCGCCAGAGAGCTGGGCACGCGGCACCGTGCCGCGATCGGCTGCTCCGCCGCGTCGGACTGCGTGGTGCTCGTCGTTTCCGAGGAGACCGGCGCGATCTCGATTGCGCGGGAGGGCAAGCTGATCCGCTACCTCGACGAAAAGGCGCTGAGCGATACGCTGGAGGGGCTGCTGCTGCACAACACCGGCGCGTTCCCGTGGATGCGTACCCGCGTCAGCGACCGCAAGGCAAAGGAGGGCAAGGGTCATGTCCGATAAGAAACGCTGGCTCTCCGTGATCGGTCGGTTCTTCCTTGACCTGTTCACGAAAAATATACCGCTGAAAATCATCGCGCTGCTGTTCGCGTTCCTGCTGTGGGCGTACGTGCTGACGATCGAAAACCCGGTCTATCCGAAGGTTGTCCGCAACGTGGAGATCACGATGGTCGGCGAGGAATCGCTGACGGAGCGCGGCCTGATGCTCGTTTCGCGCGATCTCGGCACCGCGGATGTCACTGTGCAATGCGCCATCGGCAAGCACAGCGAGCTCGACGCGACGCGCATCAGCTGCGTCGTCGATCTCAATAACCGCCGTCTGAACCTCACCGAGGATGAGGACAGCAAGGAGATCGCCCTGACCGTGCAGACCACGCTCGAATCGGGCTTCGGCACGATCACGTCGGTCAGCAACGGCACGGTCAACGTCGAGGTAGCGCGTGTTTCCACGCGTTCGGCGCTCCCGGTGGCCGTCGAATATACCGGCACGCTGCCGAGCGGGTTCCAGATCGCCGTGCGCGACCGGCTGACGATCAGTGTCTCCGGCATGAAGTCGCTTGTGGAAAAGATTTCCCGCGGCGTCGTCACCATCGACCTCGACCAGTTCCCGACCGCGGATCCCGAAACGCTCGCGGGCGAATACAGCGGCGTCTACCCGGTGCGCTTCTACGACAGCAGCAACGTCGCGCTCGACGATATCTATAACGACAACGGCGAAAGCTATACGATCGAGGTGCCGATTACGATTCGCGCCTATCGAGAGGTGCCGATCGTGCCGGATATCCAGGTCGCGGAAGGCTATGAAGCCGAGCATACGCTGTCGCGCAGCTCGGTCACGCTGTTCGGTGAACGGAGCATCCTGCTCGAAACGGCGCAGATTTCCACCGAGCCGATCACCGCGACAGCGGACATGTCCGCCGAGACCGTCGAGGCCGCGCTGGTCCTGCCGGAGGGCGTCAGCCTGACTTCGGGCGATTCCGGCAAGGTCACGGTCACGCTGACGACGACGGAGCTGACCGACACGCGCGAGGTCACGGTGCCGATCACGATTGTCAACATGCACAACGATCTGCTGCGCGACGAGACCTTCCCGATTGAAGCCGTCGTCACGATACACGGCACGCTGCGCGAGCTCGACGCATTCATCCCGGCTTATGTCAAGCTGACGATGGATCTCAAGGGGCTGACCGCCGGAACGCATGCGGTTGCGCTGGTGATGGAGCTCGACAGCCGCGCGGGCGGCGTCACGGCGACGCTTTCCGAACCGACCGTCACGATCACGCTGCATGAAAAACCCGCGCCGGTGCTGACAGCCGACGAGGAGTAACCAACGACTAATGGGGCGGCACGCGCCGCCCTTTTTCATTCCAAATCTATTCTGCCTATGAAACAAACCGTATTGATTCGCAATATCCGCCGCGAGCTGGACGCTTCGGATGAAGCGTTCTTCGCGTCGTGCCGCAAAAAATGGGGTCTTGCGCCGGACGAGCCGGTTGCCTTCCGCATCGTGCGGCAGGCCATCGACGCACGAAAGAAGCAGGATATTTGCTTTGTCGTGCATGTGACGGCCACGGCGGAGGGCAAGACGGTCAAGCGCCTTTTGCGGGATAAAAAGCTCGGCGCAGAGCTGCTGCCCGAACAGAAGGAACCGCCGTTCGTGTTCGGCACGGAGCCGCCCAAGGGCCGCATCGTCGTCGTCGGGCTTGGGCCCGGCGGCCTGTTTGCCGCGTGGCAGCTGGCCAAAAACGGCTATCGCCCGCTTGTATTGGAGCGCGGACGGCCGATTGACGAGCGCGTGCGCGATGTGGAGGCGTATTGGCAAAGCGGCTCGCTCGATCCGGAAAGCAACGTTGCGTTCGGCGAGGGCGGCGCGGGCACGTTCTCGGATGGCAAGCTGACGACGCGCATCAAGGACGCCAAGATCGACGGCGTCACCGCGCAGCTGATCGAATGCGGCGCGCCGGCGGAGATCGCGTATCTTGCCAAGCCGCATATCGGCACCGACCGGCTGCGCATGGTCGTCAAGACCATGCGGGAGCAAATCGCTGCCCTCGGCGGCGAGGTGCACTTTTCGGCAAAGCTTAGCGGCATCCGCACGGCGGACGGTGAGCTGAAAGCGATTCGTGTATCCGAAAACGGGCGCGAGGAAACCGTCCCGTGCGCGGCGCTGCTGCTCGCCATCGGGCAGGGCGCAAGGGACACGTATGAAATGCTGTTCGACGCCGGGATCGCCATGGCGCCCAAGGCGTTTGCCGTCGGCGTTCGCGCCGAGCATCCGCAGGCGTTGATCAACCGCAGTCAGTTCGGAGACTTTTTCGACCATCCCCGCCTCGGCGCGGCGTCGTATAATCTCACCGGCAAAAGCGGCGCGCGCGGCGTCTATACGTTCTGCATGTGCCCCGGCGGCAAGGTCGTGGCAAGCGCAAGCGGCGAAGGGCAGGCGGTCGTCAACGGCATGAGCGACTATGCGCGCGACGGCGAAAACGCCAACGCCGCCGTCGTCGTGCAGGTCGGCCCGGAGGACTTCGGGGATCATCCGCTCGCGGGCATGCGGTTTCAGGAAAAATTGGAGCAGGATGCGTTTCGGCTCGGCCTCGGCACCGCCCCGGCAAGCCGCATAGCGGACTTTATGCAGCGACAGAAAACCGCCGCGTTCGGCGCAGTACGGCCCACCTATCGCCCCGGCGTGACCGGCGCAAACCTTTGGGAGTGTCTGCCGGACTTCGTCGCGGAGGGCATTGCGGACGGCCTTGTGCAGTTCGGGCGGCAGCTGAAGGGCTATGACATGGGCGATGCGGTGCTCACGGCGGTCGAAAGCCGCACATCGTCTCCGCTGCGGATCCTGCGCGGGCCGGATCGCCAGTCCGTCTCCTGTCGGGGACTGTACCCCATCGGCGAGGGCGCGGGCTATGCGGGCGGCATTGTCAGCGCCGCTGTGGACGGATGGCATGCCGCAGAGGCGGTCATGGCAAGGTTCTGTGCCGCAGATTGACAAAATCCGGCAATTCGGCCTTGCACGCGGTTCCATTTGCAACAAAGTTGTAATATTTTTCGGAATTTTCCGGCGGCGGACTGGCATTTGCCGCCGGAGTATGGTATGTATATCGTAAGCCCCTTCGGGGTCACGGAGAGAACGGAGGAATGCCCATGAAAAAGGGTTTCGCTTTTTTGCTTGCGCTGCTGCTGCTCGTATCGCTGCCGGTCGCACAGCGGACGCAGGCCGAGGATACGACCGTGCGCGTGCTGCTCGGCACGGACGGACAGGAGGAGATCACCGTCACGGTGAAGGGCACGTATGCCGTCGGCGATACGTCGTTTACCGACGGCACGCTGACCGCCAAGATCAATAACGGCACGATCACCGTTTCCCATTCGGAAAAGGGTACGCTGGCAACGAGCAAGGAATCCGTGCGCGTCGTGCGGGCAGAGGCCGACAAGGACGCCGCGAATCTGACGCTGTTCAATAAGGATCGCAAGGCCACGCTGACCTACCTCGGCGATCTTGTGTTCTATAACGAGGACGGCACGATGCGCGTCGTCAACTACGTCGGCATGCGCGAATACCTTTACGGCGTCGTGTCCGGCGAGGTCACGGCAAGCTCGCATGAGCAGCTTTTGAAGGCCGAGGCGATCTGCGCCAAGGGCTTTGCGTTAGCGGAAGTCGGCGCGCGCACCAAGAAGTATTTCGATGTTTACGATTCCACGACCTCGCAGCTCTACTACGGCTATAAGGCCGCCGACACGACTGTGATCGCCGCCGTGGACGAGGTTTGGCAGAACACGCTGCTGTATAAGGGCAACGTCGTCAAAACGTATTATTGCACCGCCAACGGCGGGCAGGCCGTCACCCCGACGATCCATTGGGGCAACGCAAACACGACCGAGGGCGCCTACTTCTACGGCTACGATCCGTTCGACCTTGCGGGATCGAGCAAGAACGCGACTGTCACGCTGAACGGTGCCAAGCCGTCCGAGCTGCCCGAAAAGGTCTATGCCTATTTCATTTCGCTGGCGGAAAGCGCGCTCGGCGAGCCGGTCGAAAGCATCGAGAGCGTCGTTTCGCTCTACGGCCTCTATGACGCCAAAAAGCCGTCCGGTTCGGATCGCTATCCGAAGGACCTTGCGCCCCATGCCGAAAGCTATATCACGCTGAACGTTAAGACCAAGGCCGGCACGTATACGCAGACCAAGGCCAAGTTCACGCTCGGCGATCTGGCGAAGAAGGCGGGCATTTCCGCGTCCGGCGACGTGTTCTTCACCGTGCGCACCGGCGTACAAAAGTGGGTGCTGGCGTTCGGCGCCAACAGCGGCCACCGCGTCGGCCTGTCGCACCGCGGCGCGGGGCAGATGGCCAAGCAGGGCTATTCCTACGTCGATATTCTGAAATTCTACTATCGCGGCGCCGATCTCGTCGATGCCAACGGCAGCGTGATCCCCTCCACCGCGGATTTCAACTTTGCCTACGAAGGCCCCGATCCCGAAGCCACGCCGGTTCCGTCCGTAGAGCCGACGGACACCCCGGAGCCGACCGAAACCCCGGAACCCACGCCGGAAACGACGGAAACGCCGGAACCGACACCGGAAACGACAGAGACGCCCGAACCTACGGAAACGCCGGAACCGACCGAGACCCCGGAGCCGACCGAAACGTCGGAAACCACGCCGGAAGCGACAGAGACGCCCGAACCTACAGAAACGCCGGAGCCGACGGAGACGCCGGAACCGACCGAAACGCCCGCGCCCACCGACACGCCCGAACCGGGACAGCCGCAAATGGGTGACGTGGACGGGGAAAACGGCGTCACCAAAGCCGACGCGCTGCTGGTCGTGCGGTATGTCGTCGGGCTCGAAACGCTGACCGACGAGCAGAAGACCCGCGCGGATGTCAACGGCGACGGCAAGGTGAACGCGCTCGACGCGGCGGCGATCCTGCGTCTCGTCAACCCGAAGGCGTGAGCCGCACAATCCCTAAAACCCTCACAAACGCACAGCGCCCCGAATTTCGGGGCGTTTTGTGTTGAAAAGGGAAATTCCCGTCCGCGCTGCAAAAGCGAAAATCCGCCTTCATACGGCACGTTCAAGCCGGTTTCGCTCGGCTTGACCGGAGATAAAACCTTTGCCCAAAAGAGAAAGCCGCCCGCGCAAAGCACGGACGACTCATTTATATCGTTGTTATTTCTTTTTTCCGAACAGCTTTCTTTGCAGCCAGATGATCAGGCACGCGCCGCCGACGGACAGAAGCATCGACACGATCCAGCTCGTCGGCTCGACGTTCAACAGCCCGCCGAGGAATCCGCCGACCGCGGAGCCGGCGATGCCGAGAAGAATGTTGCGCAGCAGGCCGCCCTTGCTGTTCATCAGCTTGCCCGCAAGCCAGCCGATGATCGCGCCGATCACGACGGCAACCAGTATTTTGGTACCCATAGTATTTCTCCTTTCCGAGGGAAAACAGCCCGCACCGAACGGTCGATGCGGGCAAAAGGCTTACGAAATCAGATCGCCCTGATGCGCGATCAGCGTGGCGTCATACACGCCGTCCACGCGCAGGAACTTATCGACAAAGCCGGTCTCGCTCGACTTCACGCGAAGCTCGACAGCCAGCTCGATGCCCTCGCGCTGCACGGTCTTGGACTTGACGCGCGCATACGGGATCTGCGCAACCATGCCCTTGATCTGCTTGGACGCGCGCTCGTCATAGTGGACGATCAGAAGATACGGCAGGGAGGCCTTCTTCTTCGAGGAGGCCAGAAGCAGCATCAGAATACCGATCAGCAGTACGCCGACGACTGCCGCCAGCACGAAGCCCGCGCCGAGCGCAATGCCCTCGCCGATGGCCCAGAACATAAACACGGTGTCGATCGGGTCCTTGATCGCGGTACGGAAACGGACGATGGACAAGGCGCCGACCATGCCCAAAGACAGCTTCAGGTTGTTGGACATGAACAGAATGACCATTGTGCTGACCATCGTGAGCATCACAAGGCTCATGTTGAAGGTCTTGCTGTACACGACGCCGGAGAACGTGAGCCGATAGATCAGATAGATGAACATGCCGAGCAAAAACGCCACGAGGATGCTGCCGATCATCGGGAACACTTGGTTGGTCTGGAAATCGAACAGGGACAGGAACGAAGACCAGAGGGTGCTGATGTAACTTGTAGAATCCATATTTCCTCCAAAGTGTAATAATACTTTTTATGTCAACAGTCGTATTGTCTGCAATACAGGTATTTACTCGCGGCGGTGCGCTGCGCGGCGTTCAGCTGCAGCAGCTCCATCACATACGATTCGAGGTAGTTGTTGAACTTGACCTCCAAAATGCATTGCCCGAGGAACTCGGTTGCCGGGTAGGTGACAAGGTGCTTATTGAACAGATCGGTCGCATACAGGCCGGTGCGGATGTTCCGGTCGAGCGTGATGCGCACGTCCTGCACCGAGTAGATGAACGGCTCACGGTCATAGTCCACGATCACGCGCGGCGTCAGATGCTTTGTCACCATGTCGCCGTAGGCTTCCTTGGCAAACGGCTCCTTGCGGTGGAGCAGAAACCCGTAGCTGCCCGCGCAGAGCGCGTTGCATTCGTTTCGCGTCAGCGTCAGACTGTCCTTTTTGATGAACTGCCCGTTCTTGTGCTTGCGCTCCAGCTTGATGCTCTTATCCGACAGGTTATAGATGCGGATGCGCCACTTGTCGCGGTACTCCACGCCGTCCACCTTTTCCGTCACAGCCGTGTTGAACGGATCGTCGAAGTACAGCGAGCGGATGAAATACCCGCCGTCCTTGGCGTGCGGATCGGTCTTCAGCGTGCTGCGGAGCCGGATCGCCAGCAGCGCGGCGTCCGCTTCGGAAATCATGAATTTCAGCTCGTGGCGGTAGCCCTTCGCGTTTTCTTTTGGTTGAAAGACACTCATTTCAGCTTGCTCACTCTCCCGAAAAGCTCCACCATCTTCTCGTCGGTCAGACGGTAGTTGGTGTTTTTGTTGATGTAGTTCTGGCAGTAGAGCAGGAAGTAATCCTGATAGTTCTTGCCGTAGTTGCGGATGTTATTGCAATGCGAGTTCCAGCCCTTGACCGAAACGCCGTTATACGGGAACCACCGTTCGAGGTCGTAGCCCTCCATCTCGGCACGGATCGCCTCCTGCAGCTCGTCCACCTTGGAAACGATCTTGTCCGGCGTGTAGACGTTGTTGAAGAAGTCCGCACAGTAGTAGAGGAACCGTTCCACAAACCGGTTGTTCGAGAGCAGCGACCGCCCGAGCGTCGTATCAAAGCCGTTGCCCGCGCCGTGGCCGGACGGGTTGAAATACTTGCTGAAAAAGTCCCGCCGGTAGCCGCTCGTCTTGGTAACGTCGCTGTTCGGGTCCTCGCGGTTCATCGCCCAGCAGAAGTCGTAGGCGATCCACCGCCATTTGTTGTCCAGCTCGCTCGACCGCCACCATTTGATGTTGCCGGTGTCCGTGTTGCCGATGATGATCTCAAACGCGCAGTACTGCGCAAAGTTGTCAATGTCGATCCGGTCGGCCACATACTGATAGTCCGCGTCGTTGGAAAGGTTATAGTTATGACTCCGGCAGTATTCCAAAAGCGCCTTATAATCTTCGTTCGGCTTCACGCCGGTGTAGATATTCGAGGCGACCACTTCGCTCGATGCGACACCGTTGCCGACCAGGATATCAATGGTGCCGGTATCCTCAACGCCGTAGTGCTGCGCAAGGTAGAACTTGCTGACCTTTTCGCGGAGGTTGTACACGCCCCAGTATTGGTCGTTGAGGTATACGATGCATTGCACATAGGCCTGATTTGCCATGTCCACGCCCGCGTCGTTCAAAAGCCCGAGCACAAGCACGTCGCGGATGCGCGACAGCGCACTGTCCTGCCCGGAGGCGCGCAGCACGAGCGATTTATACGCCGTAAACGGGCGGTTGTCAAAGAACGGGTACTCGAGCCACGACGGGCCGACGCCCTTGCGGGCGACAAGGCCGATGCCCTTTTGCCCCTTATAGCGCGAGAACGCGCCGAAGATGCGGATATTCAGATCGGCGGAGTAGAGCACCTCCTGCCCGCCCGCGCTCGTATAGGTGAACGTGGCGGGGCGCTCCCACATCTTGCCGCTCATGTTGAAGTTCGCCCATTGGCCGACCTTCTCCTTGTTCGTGTTGATCCACGTTTCGCTCGCTTCGCCCTTGCCGTTGTAGTCGTCGCCCTTCACGTAGATGCCGACCTTCGTATCAAACAGGTTCTTCTGATCGGTGACCAGGAACACCACCGGCAGCGTCGTATCGTGCGCCTGAATCGTCTGCTCGCCGTTTACGATCACGTAGGTGTAGGACTTCGTGTCGCTCGGGTAGCTGGCATTGCCGGGCGCGAACGTGCGCACACGCAGCACGGTATTTGCGGAAACCGCGATCGGGCCGGAAACGCGCGTCGATTCCTCGGTCGGGATCGTCGTGTCGGTCGTGTAGGTGGCGTATAATCCTTCCGGCACCTTGACGTTCACGGTCTGCGCGCCGTGGTAGATACCGGAAGGCGTGTCCGCTTCGGCGGCTTCACAGTAGACGCCGTAGCCCGTGTCGGGGTTCGGCGCGGCCTCGGTCGGGGTCGTGAACAGCACCCATTCGCCGTTTTTATCGCGGCCGTAGGAGATGCAGGCATGGCACGCGGGAACCGTCACACGGTCGATCATCGTGCCGTCCGGCTCGTAAAGGTAGAGCGTTTCGCCGGCGGCGGCAATGTCAAAGTTTACCTGATACCGGCGCTGCTCGTCGGTTGCGGAGGATTCTCCGTCGCGCGGGAGGCTGCCTTCCAGCTGCAGGGC
>CAMHJE010000090.1:0-9675 GCA_946185305.1 uncultured Clostridia bacterium
GCAATGGGTGCATGTCACGTCTTATTTGGAGCTTTTGGATTCGCCGGGGCTTTTATGGCCGAAGCTCGATAACCAGGAATACGCCAAGCACCTTGCCTATATCGGCTCGATCAACGACGACATCTTAGAGATTGAGGAGGTCGCATGGGAGCTTTTAAAGGAGCTTCGTGCGATCTGCCCGAACGAGCTTTCCGCGCGGTATAAAAAGATCACGCCCGAAACCGAGGATACCGCGCTGTTGGATGCGGTGGCGCAAAGCCGCGGGTTTGTTCTGCGCGGCGGCGTGTTCGATACCGAGCGTGCGGCGCGTGTGCTGCTCGACGAATTCCGTGCGGGTAAGATCGCGCATATCACGCTCGAACGCGCTTCGGAAGCAGAACCGCAGGCAGCGTCCGAACCGGACAGTACGGAGGCATAACGATGGCAAGAATGCCCGAAGCCGAACGGCTGCAGATACTGTCGGAGCGCGACCGCGCGTTTTGGGCGCAGGACGGCGTGATCCTTGCCGGTATGGACGAGGTAGGCCGAGGCCCCTTGGCCGGGCCGGTCGTGGTCGGCTGCGTCGTGATGCCGCCGGAGCCGCTGCTCGAATACGTCAACGATTCCAAAAAGGTGACCGAAAAGCGTCGAGAAGCGCTGTATGAAAAGATCATGTCCACCGCCGTCGAGGCGCGTACCGCGTGGGTGTGGCAGGACGTGATCGACGAAATCAATATTTTAGAGGCCACGAAAAAGGCGTTCCATGATGCGTTTGCTTCGATGCAGACGCCGATCACGGACGTGATGATCGACGCGCTGACCGGCCTTGCGATCCCTGTGCGGCAGCACCCATTGATCCACGGCGATGCACTGAGCTATTCGATTGCCGCGGCGTCGATCGTTGCCAAGGTCGAGCGGGATCGCTACATGATCGAGCAGGACAAGCTCTATCCGGCCTACGGCTTTGCCAAGAACAAGGGCTACGGCACGGCGGAGCATATGGCGGCATTGCGGCAGTATGGCCCGACGCCGCTGCATCGCAGGTCATTCTTGAAAAACCTATGAATAAGACCGAGACAGGCGCCTACGGTGAACGTCTTGCCGAAAAGGCGCTGAAAAAAGCGGGCCTTGTGACCCTCGAACGCAACTACCGCGCGGGAAAATACGAGATCGACCTTGTGATGCGCGACCGCAAAACCAAGGAGATCGTGTTCGTCGAGGTCAAGGCCAGAAGCACCGACGCCGTCAACCTGCCGCGCACGGCAGTCACAAAGCAGAAGCAGACATTTCTGAAAAGCGCCGCGCGGCAGTATTTGCTCGAAAACGACGAGATGGCTGCGCCGCACCGCTTCGACATCGTCGAGGTCTGGCTGGAGGACGGGCGCACCGCGTGGCTCGAAAACGCTTTTTAAGCGCCGTACACAAGAAGGAGGATACACGTTTTGACGATACGGAAACGGTTTGGGCTTTGGCTGCTGACGCTGCTGCTCGTGTTTACGGCGTGCGGCAGAGGGCAAAGCGCCGAGGCACAGACCTTCGATTTTTCCGAAACGGCGGGCGGCTTGCCGCTCGGCTGGACGGTCATATCCTATGAAAACCAATACGCCGCAGATTGCGCCGGCGGCGTTGTGACGCTGCGCACCGAGATCAAGGACGACGTGCGCCTTGTTAAGACTGTGCCCGTGGAGGGCGGCAAGAAATACGTGCTGTCCGCCGAAATCGCCACCGAGCGCGTCTTGGACGGCGAGGGCGCGACGCTCTCCATCGACAATTTCTCGCAGGACGGCAGCTATATCTATTCCGAAGGGCTGTTCGGCACAAACGGCTGGACGCATGTAGAGCTTGCTTTTGAAACCGCAAAGGGACAGTCCGCCGTACAGCTTGCCCTGCGGCTCGGCGGGTATTCGAGCGTGTCGAGCGGCACGGTATCCTTCCGCAGCGTCACGCTGACGGCAACGGACAAGTCTTCCGCCAACTTCCAAAAACTGGTGACGCGCTCGAACACGCAGACCAAGACCGAGGACAAGACCGACGACGAATACGAAGCATTCTTCTCTCTGCTCTTTTGGCTCACCGTGATCACGGCCGCGCTGCTGCTCTACGGCGTCTACCGCCACCGCGACCGGCTGCTGCACATGCCGATGAACGCCGGTATCAAGTGGCTCGGCTTTGTGCTGGTCGTGCTTGTCGGCTTCTTTGTTCGCCTGTTCCTTTGCGCTGCGTTTAAGGGTCACGCGACCGATATGAGCTGTTGGGTATCGTGGGGCAATCAGATCGCGGACGGGCGGTTTGCTTCGTTCTACGACGGCACATGGTACGATTATCCGCCGGGCTATATGCTTGTGCTCGGCGGGCTCACATGGGTCATGCGGCTACTGCGCGTTGCGGACTGGGGCAGCGAAACGCTCCGGCTCTTCTGGTACATGCTGCCGGCCTTTTTGTGCGATATCGGCTGCGGCGTGCTGCTTGTCCGTTTTGCCAAGGAACGGAACCTGCCGGATGCGGCGGGGCTGCTGCTCGGCGCGCTGATCGTGCTGAACCCGGCGGCGATTTGGCTGTCCGGCGCATGGGGACAGATCGACTCGATTCTTACGCTGCTGCTGCTGCTCACCTACGGCGCGTTCCGCAAGGGCAACCGCATCGGCGCGGGGCTGTGGTATGCTGCGGCGGTGCTTGTCAAGTGGCAGGCGCTGATCTACGGTCCGGTGCTTGCGCTCGTCTACCTCGGCACGCTGCTGTCGGAAACGAATGGAAAAGAACGGCTGAAAAAGCTCGGCATGACCGCGCTGACGGCTGCTGTCGCGCTGTCGGTGATCTTCCTTGTATCTCTGCCGTTCCGGGGCGGCATGGGACTGTTCTGGATCGTCGAACGGTTTATGAAAGCCTCGTCCGGCTATGATTATGCCACGGTCGAGGGCTATAATTTCTTTGCGCTGCTCGGCGCCAACTGGCACGATGCGAACGCCGATTTGTTCGAAGGCGCAGGCGCGGGCGGGGCGCTGCTTGCCGCGCTTAACACGCTCGGCAAGCTGCTTTTGCCGCTTGCCGTGATTACGCTCGGCGCGGCGTCGGTGCGCGACTTTCGCCAAAAGCGCGGCTTTGCCGCGGCGCTGTCGCTTGGCGCGCTGCTGCTTCTGGCTGCGGTACTGTACGCGATCGCTTATGTCGTCAGCGATATGGAAGCCTTTGTCTGGACGCTGTACGGCGCGGCGGCAGCCTTGTCCCTTGCGGCATGGATCGCGCAGACCTGCGAGGGCGAGCGTTCCTTTGCCTCGCTGCTGCTCGGAGATGACAGCATCGAAAAATACACTCTTTGGATCGCGCTGCTCGCGTCCGGCGTACTGCTGTTGACATGGACGCTGTGGGTCGTGCTGCACTTGTTCGGCGTAACGCTGACCTACAAGCTGTTCGGCTCACTGATGATCGCGGCGGCGCTCGGCGGTGCGGTTTGTCTGCTTTGGCGGTATCATCGGGCCGGGCGGCTCACGGAGAACGATCCGGAGCTGCTGTATCTTGTCTCGGCTATGTTCATGCTGTGGGTGTTCACGTTCGGTCAGTATATGCACGAACGCTATGTGTTCCCGGTGCTGCTTCTGCTGCTGTTTGCGTATGCGCACAGCGGAGACAGGCATGTTCTGCTCGGCGCTCTGCTGCTGACCGTCACGACGTTCCTGAACGAAACGGTTGCGATGTACGTCGTTTCGGACGGCGCAATCCATGCGATCCGCGGCGGCGAGACGCACAACGCCTTTATCGCGGTCTGCTCGGCGGCGGAGGTGCTTTCGACCCTGTACCTTTCCGCGGCGGTGCTGTTTGAAACGAGGACCGCTTCCGATTTTGAAAAGCCGGGGCCGACCGAGACGGAGGCGGCGAACAAGGACAAGGGAGGGAAACGCGCATGAAGTCGTTTATCGAATCGCTCGGCGTCCCCTCCGGCAGACGGCTGACCGGGACCGACCGGATCGTGCTGATCGCGCTGCTGCTTGTGTATTCGCTTGTGGCTTTCATCAATCTCGGCACGCTGAACTTCCCGCAAAGAGCGTGGCGCTCGGACGGAAACGAAACGGTCATCATCGACCTCGGCGGCGAAAAGCATGTTTCCGCGATTTGGTTCAACGGCAACATTGCCGAGGGCACGGTGCATATCTACGACGATGCGGACAATTATACCGAGTTTGAACAGGCCTACGGCGATATGTTCAAATGGAAGACCGTGAACGTTTCGCTCGATACAGAGTTTGTCCGGCTGTTCGTATACAGCGGCGAAGCGTCGTTCAACGAGGTCGCGCTCTTCGACGAAAAGGGCGACCGCATTGACGCCTTTGTCTACGTGCAGGAGGACGCGGCCGGAAACGATATGTTTCCCCGGCAGCAGCGGCTGATGGATGAGCAGTCCACCGTCCCGGATCGTCCGTCCTACTTTAACGGCATGTATTTCGATGAAATCTACCATGCCCGCACCGCCTATGAGGTGGCGACCGATACCGACCTCTATTTCGAGGGACGCTCGGTCGGCGTCAAGGATTTCTCCTACGTGCAGGCCAACGGCTTCACAATCTATGAATGGACGCATCCGCAGCTCGGCAAGGTGCTGATCGCGCTCGGCGTGCGGCTGTTCGGCATGACGCCGTTCGGTTGGCGCTTCACCGGTACGCTGTTCGGCGTGCTGATCCTGTGGGTGCTGTACGTGCTTGCCAAAAGGCTGTTCGAGCGTACCGACTATGCGCTGCTCGTTTCCGGCCTGTTCGGGGCGGACTGTATGCACTTTGCACAGACGCGCATTGCGACCATCGACGTGTATGCGCTGTTCTTCACGCTGCTGATGTTCCTGTGCATGCTCGACTACCTTTGGATCAACCGCACGGAGGCGCCGTTTGTCCGCAAGCTCGTGCCGCTCGGCCTTGCCGGGCTTTCGTTCGGACTCGGCGCGTCGAGCAAGTGGACGTGTCTGTATTCGGGCGTCGGGCTTGCGGTGCTGTTCTTCACTTCGTTCATTCTGCGCTGCGTCGATCTTATTAAGGCGCGCCGCGAGACAAAGGCGAAGGGGGAGAAGCCCGAAAAGATCTGGGTGAACCCGGTTCCGGCGCTGCCGGTGCTGTGGATGCTGCCGGTGCTGTATGCGCTCGTTTCGGATGTCCGCTATGAGGTTGCCAAAAGCGGCGGCGGCACGCTTCCGCATAAGTGGAGCTATGAGGAAAGCTGGTACGACATTTTGTTCAAGCCCGGCTTTTACGTGCCGTTTTTTATCCTCGCCGGGCTGGCCGTTGGATCGGTGTTTGTGTTCCGGCTGCTCACAAAGGGAAAGCGCATCGACCTGAAGTGGAACGAACAGCTGATGACGCTTGTGTTCTGCTGTGTTGTGTTCATACTGGTTCCGGCGCTGCTGTATTATGCCTGCTCCTACAGCTTCTATCTCAGCGAGAATCGCAATACGCTGTATGAGCAGATACGCTGCCTTGTGCAGAAGCAGGCTTCGATGTACAGCTACCATGCGGGGCTTTCGGAATCGCATCCGTGCCAGTCGAACTGGTATCAATGGCCGCTCGCCGAAATATCCGTTTGGTTCTACGGCGGCTATCCGGACGGCAAGCTGTCGAACATCTCGTCTACCGGCAACCCGGTCGTGTGGTATGTGTCCGCGTTCGGCGCGGTGCTCATGTTCGTCAAATGGCTGTTTGATCCGGTATACCGGAAGAACAAGGGGTTTTATGTGATCCTCGTCGGGATCTTGGCGGGACTTCTGCCGTGGGCGCTCGTTACGCGGTGCGTGTTCCTGTACCATTATTTTTCGACGATTCCTTTTGTGCTTTTGGCGGCGGTTATGCTGCTGTACTATGCGGAAAAGGCCGAGCCGCGCTTGAAGAATCTGAAATGGATTTGGCTCGGCGCCGCCGTCGTGTTCTTTATCCTGCTGTATCCCGCGGTATCGGGTCTGCCGACCTCGTGGGGCTATGCGGGCTTTATCGAGCACGTATTGACCGTGTTTTCCAAGGTGTACTATGTCGGTGTTTGAAAAGAAGAGTATCGGGCAGCTTGCCCGGTTCCTGCTCGTCGGCGTATCGAATACGCTTGTCGATCTCGTCGTCACAAGATTGCTGCAGGGGGCGTTCGGCCTCTTGACAACCGCGGTGGTTTTGACCTACTATATTCCTAAAGTCGTCGGCTTCGGCTGCGGCGTGCTGAACAGCTACGTTCTGAACAGCGCATGGACGTTCCGCGCGGAACGCCATAGGGACGCAAGGGAGATCGGGTCGTTTCTGCTCGTCAACCTGCTGACGCTCGGCCTGTCGCTGCTTTTGATGTATCTGCTGCGCGATGTGTTCGGCCTTGCCGCGTGGTGGAGCGGGCTTGTCGGCACGGAAGGCTTCGGCAGGCTCGTCACGGGAGAGTTTTTCTGCACGCTGCTGTCCACGGGCATCTGCCTGCTGGTCAACTTTGTCGGCAATAAGCTGTTTGTATTCGGCAAGCGATAAGTGCTTGCCGCGCGGAAGGAGGGGGCTATGCTTTCCAAGGTACAGAGCTACGGCCTTGCGGGGCTGGAGGGCTTTGCGGTCACGGTCGAGGCCGCCTACACGGGCGGCACGGAGGGGTATGAGACCGTCGGCCTGCCCGACGCCGCCGTCAAGGAATCGCGTGAACGCGTTTCCACCGCGGTCCGCCATTCCGGCATCCCGTATCCGTTTGGCCGAATCATCGTGAACCTGGCGCCCGCCGACCGCAAAAAGGAGGGCACGGTCTACGACCTGCCGATTGCGCTGGCGATCCTCGGCGCGGGAGGGCAGATTCCGTCCCTGCCCGAAGGCAGCGTGGTGCTCGGCGAGCTTGCGCTCGACGGCACGGTTCGCCCGATCAGCGGCGTGCTGCCCATGCTGATCGACGCCTATGCGCACGGCTTTACACGCTTTTTTGTACCGTTCGACAATGCCGCCGAAGCCTCGTACATCGACGGCGCAGCCGTTTTTCCGGTGCGGACGTTGGGGCAGCTTGTCCGCTTTTTGCAAAACCGCGAGGATATTCCGACCGCCGCGACCAAGCATTATGCATCCGAGCAGTCCGTAGCCAAGTTCGATTTTTCAGAGATCAAGGGGCAGACGGCTGCCAAGCGCGCCGCTGAGGTCGCCGTGGCCGGCGCGCATAATATGCTGCTGTGCGGCACGCCCGGCTCCGGCAAAACGATGCTCGCCCGCGCGATCCCGTCGATCCTGCCCGAAATGACGTTTGCCGAGGCGCTGGAGGTGACCAAGATTCACTCCGTCACCGGCGCGCTGAAGGGTACGAACGGCCTGATTACCGAGCGTCCGTTCCGCGCTCCGCATCACGGCGCTTCCGGCGCGGCACTGATCGGCGGCGGCTCCAAGGCCATGCCCGGCGAGATCAGCCTTGCCCACAACGGCGTACTGTTTTTAGACGAGTTTCCCGAGTTTCGAAGGGACGTTCTGGAGGCACTGCGGCAGCCCCTGGAGGACGGAGAGGTGACGGTTTCGAGAGCGTATGCCACGGTCACGTACCCGTCGCGGTTTATGCTGATCGCGGCGATGAACCCGTGTCCGTGCGGCAACCGCGGCTCGCGCACGAAGCCCTGCACCTGTTCGCAAATGGCGATCCGCCGCTATGCAAGCCGCATCTCCGGTCCGCTGCTCGACCGCATCGACCTGCATATCGAAATGACCGAAGTGGGTTACAGCGAGATTACCGAGCGCCGACCCGCCGAATCGAGCGAAGCCGTGCGGGAGCGCGTCAAGGCAGCGCGCGAACGCCAAAGGGAACGGTTCAAAAACGACGGCATCCGCACGAACGCCGAAATGTCCGGGCGGCTGCTGCAAAAATACTGCGCGCCGTCGGGCGAGTCCGAACGGATGCTGTCTGCTGCGTTTCAAAAGCTGCAGCTTTCCGCCCGCGCCTATCAGCGCGTCTTAAAGGTTGCGCGCACGGTGGCCGATCTGGACAACAGCGACGAGATTCTGCCGCGGCATTATGCCGAAGCCATCCAATACAGAAGCATGGAGCTTCTGAACAATCTGTAAGTTTTCCCGAGGTGGAGTATGAACGACGAGGAACGCCTTTGGCTGTGGCTGAACTATGCAACCGAGCATAACCCGCGCCTGTTTTACGCGATTCTGCAGCGATTCGACGATCTCGATGAAGCGTTTGCGGCGGCGCGGCAAAAGGAATGGGATGCGTTCGGAGAGATCGGTGACAATGTCAAAAAGCGTCTGCTCGCCGCAAGCGAGGAACGGTTCCTGGATCGCTACATCGGGTGGATGGAGCGCAACGGCGTCGGCATTACCACGCCCGCGTCCGACGATTACCCGACGCTGCTGAACGAGATCGCCGATCCGCCGTCCGTGCTGTTCTATAAGGGCACTATGCATGCGGATCTGCCGCTGCCGATGGCCGTCGTCGGCACGCGCAATATGACCGATTACGGCAAGGATGTTGCAAGGCTGCTGTCCCGGCAGATCGTTGAGCATGACGGTACGGTCGTCACGGGCCTTGCGGCGGGCATCGACACCGCTGCGGCACGCGGCGCGCTGGACTGCGTGATCTCCGATCATCCGGTCATCGGCGTACTGCCCTGCGGCATTGATCAGGTATACCCATCCGGCAATGCCGAGCTGTATGACGATATTATAGAGCGCGGCTGCATTTTGACCGAGTTCATTCCCAAGACTGCGCCGCAAAAGTTCCTGTTCCCGATGCGGAACCGCCTGCTGTCCGGTCTGTCGCGCGGGGTGCTCGTCGTTGAAGCCGGCGAACGGAGCGGCACGAGCATCACGGTCGACCACGCGCATGAGCAGGGCAGAGAGGTGTTCGCCGTGCCGGGGCGCATCACAGATCTATACAGTCAGGGCACCAACCGTATGATCGCGCATGGCGAAGCGAAGGCCGTCACGAACGTACAGGATATCCTCTCGGAGTTTGCTGACTATACCCAAAACGATGAGGGACCGCTGAACCCGGAGGCCGCGCATATTGCGTTTTCCAAGCTGTCCGACCTTGCGCAGGAAATCTATATGTGCCTGCTGCAGGGCGAGCGCAGCGCCGACGAGTTGCTGGACTGGATCGACGACGTAACGCCGTCCGAGATCAACACGGCGTTGACCGAGCTGCAGTTTTTGGAGGTTGTCAAAAAGCTGCCCGGCAACGTGTTTGCGATCGACTCGATCCGCGCCGTCGTCACGTTTGATGAAAAACCATAAGCCGCGTCCCGTTTATCGGACACGGTATTCGATAGATTATCCGAAAACCCGTGAAGGAGATTGTAAATGGCCGATACATTGGTAATCGTGGAGTCGCCCGCCAAGGCGAAGACCATCGGAAAATTTTTAGGAAGCAAGTATAAGGTCGTCGCATCGAACGGACACGTGCGCGACCTTCCCAAATCGAGTCTCGGCGTAGACCCGGAAAACCACTTTGCGCCGAAGTACATCACGCTGCGCGGACGCGGCGACGTGCTCGAAACGATCCGCCGCGAGGCCAAGGACGCCAAGCGCATCCTGCTCGCAACCGACCCTGACCGCGAAGGAGAAGCCATTTCGTGGCACCTCGCGCAGGTGCTTAAGCTGGATGTCAAGGACAAGTGCCGCATCGAGTTCAACGAGATCACGTCCGCCGCCGTCAAGGGCTCCTTCAAGAAGGCCCGGCCCATCAACATGGACCTGGTGGACGCCCAGCAGGCCCGCCGGGTCCTGGATC
>CAMHJE010000091.1:0-9668 GCA_946185305.1 uncultured Clostridia bacterium
GAAGGACAAGCCCCAATGAAAACATTAACGGATATTACTTTCGATAATGAATATGTGGAAAAGCTGAACAATCTATTTGTGGGGGAAATACCTGGCGGCAACAATGACATAGATCCGGTTCCGAAGAAATTATTGATTCCTTCTTACACCTCGGAAGACTTCCTTAAGGATGTCTTTATGGAAGAACAAAGCTATGACACCTTGGTATCCCTGATTCGTACCAAAAAGAATGTAATTTTGCAGGGAGCGCCCGGCGTCGGCAAGACCTTTGCAGCAAAGCGGCTTGCCTATTCCATGATGGGCGAAAAGGACATAGAACGAGTGATGATGGTACAGTTCCATCAAAGCTATTCTTATGAAGATTTTATTATGGGCTTCCGTCCGTCCGAAAAAGGGTTCGAGCTCAAGCATGGCGCGTTCTACAACTTCTGTAAAAAAGCGGAAGTGGACAGCGATAACGAGTATTTCTTCATTATCGACGAGATCAACCGCGGAAACCTCAGCAAGATATTCGGTGAACTGTTCATGCTGATCGAAAGCGACAAGCGAAAAACTCCATTACGCCTCCTATATAAGGATGAGCTGTTTTCTATTCCTGAGAAAGTCTATATCATCGGTATGATGAACACCGCCGACCGCAGCCTTGCCATGCTCGACTATGCGCTGCGCCGCAGGTTCGCGTTCTTTGAGATGAAGCCGGGCTTTGAAACCGACGGTTTCCGTACATACCGGATGGGCTTGCACAGCGAACGCTTCGACCGACTGATCCAGTGCGTGGAGAATCTAAACAATGTGATCGCAGCAGACGAATCGCTCGGCGAGGGCTTCTGCATCGGTCACAGCTATTTCTGCAATCTGAAAGAAGCGGACGAGCAGACGCTTTCCAATATTGTGGAATTTGAGCTGATTCCGCTGCTCAAAGAATACTGGTTCGACGAGCCGACCAAAGTCAAGGATTGGACGAATAACCTCAGGAGCGCGATCAAGTGATCCCGATACAAAACATCTATCACATGCTTGCATATGCCTTTCAGGTCCTTCGGGAACAGGGCTACAAGAGCATTGCGACAGAGGAATTCCATAACGTGGCGGAGCTGTGTGCGGCGATCCTTTGTAAAGGCGTCTCCGGACAGCTCAAACGCGGCCTCGGGCGGGAATATATCGAGCAGACCGAAGCGCTTTCCACCGTGCGCGGGAGGATCGACATTTCGGAATCCATCAAGACGCAGAGCATCCACAAGCAGCAGCTTGTCTGCTCCTATGATGAGTTTTCCGTGGATTCGTATTTGAACCGCATTTTGAAAACCACGATGGAACTGCTATTGCGTGCCGACATCGCCAGAGCGCGCAAGAAGGAATTGAAGAAGCTGTTGGTGTTCTTCGGCGAGGTCGATACGCTCGATGTGCATCTGATCAACTGGAACATCCGCTATCATCGCAACAATCAGACCTACCGAATGCTGATTTCGGTTTGCTTTCTGGTGATCAAGGGACTATTGCAAACCAATTCGGACGGTTCGACCAAACTGATGGACTTTCTCGACGAGCAGCGCATGTGCCGCCTCTATGAGAAATTCATTCTGGAATACTACCGCCGCGAGTTTCCAGACCTGCACGCGAGCGCGTCGCAGATTCCGTGGGCGCTCGACGATGGGTTCAACGATATGTTGCCGGTTATGCAAAGCGACATTACGCTTTCCAAGGACGGCAAGGTGCTGATCATCGACGCCAAGTATTATTCCCATACGACGCAGATGCAGTACGACGTGCACACGCTCCATTCCGGCAATCTGTATCAGATCTTCACCTATGTGAAGAACAAGGAAGCGGAGCTTTCCGGCACGGATCATACCGAGCCGAAGGTATCCGGCATGCTTCTTTATGCCAAAACCGACGAGCAGGTACAGCCGGATCATACCTATCACATGAGCGGCAACAAGATCAGCGTCCGCACGCTCGATCTAAATCAGGGCTTTTCCGAGATCGCTCGGCAGCTGGACGGCATCGTGCAAGAGCATTTCGCATAGTTTTTTCGGCAGATTTTCGGTTCAACCAAAAATCTGCCGAAGTTTTATGGTATACACAAGGGAATGGCGTTTTTTGGCTAATCTTTTATTCAAGTATATGATTATCCGAAAAGGATCATAGAGGGCGATTTGCTAAAAAGTGCAGTCCGGAATGAACGAGCTGCGCTTTTTGTGTGTTACAAGCATTCGATAAAACTCTTATTTATTCATCCTTTTTCAGAATGCGATCCGGGAACATGGAGGCATTGATCAATTCGGCAGGATCGATTTCCAAAGCATCTGCAATATTATAGAAAACGTCCATCGAAAAGGCGCGTACCATTCCGGGTGCTTCGATTGCGCTCAAATGAGATCGGCTGATGTTCGCCTTCTCTGCAAGCTGCTCTTGTGACATTCCGCGCAACTTGCGGAGCGAGGAGATCGCAATCCCCATCTGAATGAACCGATCGCGGTTCTTAAAACTGATCGTATCCTTTGCCATGACTGCACCGCCTTTCCATCTCAAATTATAGACTGCCCGAAAATGCGTTACAGCATCATACAAAGAGCGATTGACTTATTTATAAAGCAGATTGTATAATAATAAAAGCAAATACTATATCAAAGAGGCAGATGCTTTATTGTATGATCGTTGCTTTTTGCGGACATAGCGATGTGACAAATCCGGACGATGTACGGCGGTGGTTGGCATATACGGTTGACAATCTTACGTATAGAGGTGCAAAGACTTTCTATCTCGGTGGATACGGCGGTTTTGACCGATTGGCTGCTTCTGTTTTGCATGACATATCAGTTGACAATCCTTCCATAGAATCGATACTCGTCCTTCCATATCTCGATCGGGAGGTAGAGGACGATTTATATGACGGGACAATCTATCCACCACTCGAAACTGTTCCAAAACGATTGGCAATCATAAAGAGAAATGAGTGGATGGTTGATCATGCCGATGTGATCGTTGCGTATGTATTGCATGATTGGGGTGGTGCAAACGCCATGCGTCGCTATGCGATCCGTAAGGGGAAAGAAATAATTAGGTATCCATAGTATAATCATCTTAAAACTTCATATCTGCTGCTTCGCATTTACCTAAATGAAACGAAATTGAGTAAATTAGATAAATTACTCGATAAATTAGGCAACATCTTTTCTAAATTAAGCAAATTATTATTGAAATTAGATAAAACTTATGATAAAATGCTCTTGTATAAAGGAGATATTGCTATGCTGAGTGAAGAGTTGATTCGTCTTGCCGACAAGATCTGCCGACAACAATCGGAAACCCAGACCGTGGAGGTGAAAGCAGCGCATCAGGGCTGCCCGACACGTTTGTACGACACCCTTTCCAGCTTTTCCAATCAAGACGGCGGTGGGGTCATCCTATTCGGCATCGACGAGGACAGCGGCTTCACGCCTGTTGGCGTCTATGATCTCAACGATCTGCAAAAGAAAGTGACGGAGCAGTGCAACCAAATGTCGCCCGCTGTCCGCGCCATCTTTACCACGGCGGAGTATAACGGCGTGTTCATTTGCTGTGCAGAGATTCCTTCGCTGGATATCACGGATCGTCCCTGCTATTACAAGGGAATGGGCAAGGTCAAGGGATCCTATGCGCGCGTAGGCGATGCCGATCTTCCCATGACCGATTATGAGATTTACAATTACGAAAGCTTCCGCAAGCATCAACATGATGACGAGCGCCCGGTAGAACGTGCGAAGCTGTCCATGCTGAAAACGGATATGCTGCAAAACTACCTGCTTCGTAAGCGGATGGATCGTCCGGGCTTTGCACAGCTCGACGAAGAGCAGGCGTACGAAATGCTGGCAATTACGCGTAACGGCGTTCCGACTTTGGCGGCAGTTTTGAACTTCGGTATCTATCCGCAAGGGTATTTCCCGCAGCTGGCGATCACGGCGATCGTCGTTCCCGGAAAAGAGATCGGCGAGGTCGATACCGACGGCGCACGGTTTGTAAATAACAAACGGATCGAAGGCACATTAACGGATATGGTGGAGGAAGCCATTTCTTTCTGCCAACGCAACATGAAGGTCAAAACGGTGATCGATCCCAACACGGGCAAGCGTACCGATACCACGGAATACCCGATCAACGCTATCCGCGAAGCCGTGCTGAATGCACTGATTCACCGCGATTACAGCCCGCATACGGAGGGGACGCCGGTACAGATCGACTTCTTCTCGGATCGGTTGGAGATTCATAGCCCCGGCAGTCTTTACGGACGCATGACGGTGGAGGACTTGGGCTCGGCACGCCCGGATCTGCGCAATCCCACCTTGGCAACCATGGCGGAATTCATGATGAATACAGAAAACCGTTATTCCGGCATTCCCACCATCCGGCGTGAAATGGCGGCTGCCGGCTTGCCCGCACCGGTGTTCCAGAACCGCAGAAACGAATTTGTTGTGATTCTTTATAATCACGCACAAGAAAAAAATGTTGTATCGGATCAGCCGAAAGATATTGTTGCGTTCTGCAAAACACCGCGCACTCGGAAAGAGATTGCGACCTATTTGGGTATCGAATCCGTCAGCTACGCAATCACGCAATATGTGCAGCCGCTTCTCCGTACCGGCCAGCTTCGCATGACCATACCGGATAAGCCAAAGAGTGCGAAGCAGAAGTTTGTTGCGAATGAATAGCGGCTGGGACTCATAGTGAATATAGTCTGATTTTGGAATGTATAGATTGAATGATTGCAAGTTTTAATGCAAGGAGGCCTGTACGATGCCACATAATGAGAATTCAAGGGTAAAGATCCCAGCATTGGTACATTTTACTCGATTAGGATATCATTATATTTCATTAAAAAGCAATTCAGATAACGGACTTATCGATGAGGATACGAATATATTCATGGATTTGTTTTGTGATGCCATAAACCGCATCAACGGAACAGCACTTACGATCGATGACGTAAGGAAAATCGTTTCTGAACTCAAAATAATACTAGATAACGACGATATCGGAAGGGCATTCTACTCCATTCTTCTAAACGGTTATCATGGGATCAAGTTAATTGACTTTGACGATGTTAAGGGAGAACGAAACTCCTTCTCTGTCGTAACGGAGTTGACTTATAAGAACGGGGCTGATGAGTTTCGACCGGACATTACGCCGCTGATAAATGGCATACCACTTGCTTTTATCGAGGTGAAGAAGCCAAACAATAAAAATGGGATTAAAGCCGAATACGATCGAATGAATACTCGCGTACAAAACAAGAAGTTTCGGCGGTTTATTAATCTTACGCAAATAATGGTGTTTTCCAATAATAGTCCCTATGATGACAATGAGGCTATTCCGCTGGAAGGGGCGTTTTATGCTGCAAGCAGCTATGACCGGTTGTTCTTCAGCCATTTCCGTGAAGAAGATTCTCGACTGATTTCTTCGGCTCCACAAGCAGATGAGGATATCGAAAACTTCATACTAAAAGATAATAACCTTGTTTCAATCAAATATACACCGGAATATCAGACCAATAGCGCGATAGATACACCAACGAACAGCATTATAACCTCGTTGTTTTCGCCTGAACGCTATTTGTCTTTCTTGAAATATGCTGTGGCATATGTTGAAAAAGCAGATGACAATGGAATCCTGCACCTTGAAAAGCATCTGATGCGCTATCCTCAATTCTTTGCCACCAAAGCGATTGAAGAAAGACTATCGCAAGGAGTAAAGAACGGGATAATATGGCATACGCAAGGGAGCGGGAAAACTGCTTTGGCATTTTATAATGTTCGATATCTTACTGACTATTATCAAAAAAGAGGCGTAATTGCAAAGTTCTACTTTGTCGTAGACCGTCTGGATCTTTTGACACAAGCGGCTAATGAGTTCAGAGCTCGTGGATTGAGGGTCGAGGAGATTGATTCAAAAGACGACTTCATCAAGAATATCAAAACTACGGGAACGACTGATAGCACGGGAAAAGCCACCATTACGGTTGTGAACATTCAGAAGTTTTCTAAAGAATCTATTGCAAAGAAATCCGACTATGCAGTAAATGTTCAACGCGTCTATTTCCTTGATGAAGCGCATCGGAGTTATAAACCAACAGGTTCTTTTCTTGCAAACCTCCTGTCTTCGGATCGTGAAGCTGTAATGATTGCGCTTACCGGGACTCCGTTGATCGGAACGATCTATGATGACAATGGGAAACCAATCGCAGGGAAGAAATACGATTCAAAAGCTGTGTTCGGGAATTACATTCATAAATACTATTATAATCAGTCCATTGCTGATCGCTATACACTTAGACTGATTAGGGAAGGAATATCTACTACATACAAAAAGAAGATTCAGGAAGCACTTGAGAACATCGAACTTCTGAAAGGCTCTATTCAAAGGAAGGAATTATATGCACATCCGGCGTATGTAACGCCGTTGGTGGAATATATTGCTGATGATTTTCGCAAATCGCGTGTTGCAATCAATGACAACACAATTGGAGGAATGGTTGTCTGCGATTCGTCTGAACAGGCAAAAGCTGTTTTCAAAGCTATGCAGAATACAGAGTATTCTTCTGCATTGATTCTGCACGATATTGATGATAAAGAAACACGTAAAAACAATGTATCTGATTTCAAGAAAGGAAAGCTCGATTTCTTAATTGTCTACAATATGCTTCTTACCGGTTTTGATGCGCCTAGACTGAAGAAGCTATATCTGGGACGAGTTATCAAAGACCATAATCTTTTGCAAGCGTTAACCAGGGTAAATCGTCCATATAAAGCGTATCGCTACGGTTACGTGGTTGACTTTGCCGATATACGTGCAGAATTCGACAAAACCAACAAAGCATACTTTGATGAACTTCAAGCGGAATTGGGAGATGAATTCAAGCAGTATGATAACATCTTCAAATCACAGGAAGACATCATTGCGGATTTGAATACCATCAAGGATAAATTGTTCCTGTACGATACGGACAACGCAGAAGTGTTCTCTCAGCAGATCTCTGGAATAGATGACAAAAAAGAGCTCATTGAGATCCGGCATGCATTGGAACTATATAAGGAACTGTTTAATATCGCAAAACTGTTTGGATACGATGAAATTAGCGACAGATTTGATTTGGATAAGGTGGGATCGCTCTATACGGAAATCTGCAATCGAATTGATCTGGTCAATCAGAAACAGATTCTTGCAGACGCACAGGACATGAGTGCAATCCTCAACCTTGCGCTGGATCAGATTGAATTCCAGTTCAAGAAAGTATCTGAAAAGGAATTGATTATTGCTGATAAGTTCCGTCAGGTGTTGGAGCATACAAGGCGTGCAGTACAAGCTACGCTTGACCCGAAAGATCCTGAGTATATCACTTTGCTTGAAGAGTTGCAGCGCCTTCTTGCAAAAAAGAATATTGAGGAGCTGACGGCAGATGAGATGACAGCCAATATTACAGAACTTGAACGGATTCGGAAAGCTGCCGAGCAGAAGAATCATTTGGACAGTATGCTCACAGCCAAGTATGAGGGGGACGTGAAGTTTATGCGCACACATAAACGCTTGCGCGAGAATCCGCCGCCGATTGCGAACGATGTTGTCATCAATCAAATCCTGTTGAGCTTGAAGCATAGCGTGGATGCACAGATCATTGCAAACAGCCACCTGCTGGATAATGAGCCATATTTCATGCAAGGAATGTTTCCGTTGATCAAGCAAGAGTTTGATAAGCACCACCTGACATATTCTGCTTCTCAGGTGAAGTATGTTGGAATTTGTATCTCGAATGAATACTTTACGGAAAGGAACTTTGCCTCATAATGGAAACGAACATTACGATACAAACCAAGCAAATGATTGACAGCTTAAAAGCTGTTTGTACGAACTATGGCTTGGGGAATGCTTCAAGCGAGTATAAGATCATCACAGAGGTGTTTTTGTATAAGTTCCTCAACGATAAGTTTCTGTATGAAGCAAAGAAATCCAATCCGGCTTTCGCTAATTGTACGTCTTCCGAAGTTGAAAAGGCACTCGCTGCAATGGATGAGGATCAGTATGAGCTTTTCTTGCTCGGCATTGACTCTGCCACCGCAAAGCTGAAGAAAGAGCACTTTATCTCTTATCTGTTCAACCGGAAGAACGAAGAGGATTTCCATACCCTTTTTGATACCACGCTGACTGATATTGCAAAGTTCAATATTGACATCTTCTCCATTCGTACCGGAGGGCAGTCGAAAATGAGTCTGTTCAATGGGATTTCTCAGCATGTGATCGAGGTGGAGAAGAAGGATAGTTTCTGCGCCGCAATCATCGACAAAATTGCGGACAACAGCTTTGAGAGCGTATTCGACCAGAAATACGATTTCTTCGCTCAGATTTTTGAGTATCTCATCAAGGACTATAACAAGGATTTCGGCAAGTACGCCGAATACTACACACCCCATGCCATCGCCAGCATCATCGCACGGATCATGGTGCCGAACGGGGCGCAGAACGTTACAGTTTATGATATAAAAACTCCAACTTTGATACAATTTAATTATTCGTCGGCGGCTTACCTCCAAGCAGGGTAAGTTTTTTTATGAGCAGGGTAAGTTGGACAGGCAGCAGGGTAAGTTGGACACGAGGGGGGTAAGTTTTGCATAATTGAATCATTTGCAGATTAAGCAACTGCCTTTGAACCGATAATGTTTCAGGGGGCGTAGGAAGCTATTGACAAAAATACTCCCATATAGTAGAATTTAGAAAAACTACCATATGGGAGTTTTGGCATGGATATGAATGGCGGATTTCTGATTACGAAGATTAAACAGCTCGGGGACAGAATATTTGAGAAAATTCTCAGCGAGATAAATATTGACGCATTTAACGGGGCGCAGGGGCGGATTCTATATGTTCTCTGGCAAGAGGATGGCATACCGATCAGGGCATTATCGGACCGATGCGGATTGGCCATCACCTCCCTGACCACAATGCTGGAGCGCATGGAGAAACAAGGTCTGATCACCCGCCTGCAGGATACAAAAGACAAGCGGAAAACGCTGTTGTACCTGACAGATAAGGCGCATGAACTGAAGCAGGACTATGATTCGGTTTCTCTCAGGATGGGACAGATATACTATCAGGGTTTTTCAGAAGAAGAAATCGTCCGTTTTGAAGGTTATTTGGACCGCATAAGCAGAAATCTGGAAGGGTGGCGTGACGAGTGAGCGTTTGTATTAAAGACCAGATCCAAAACCTGAATCTTGTCATTGGATGTACCGTGGGTTGCCCTTACTGCTACGCTCGAAACAATGTGAAGCGCTGGCATATGATCGATGACTTCGCAAAGCCGGAGTTTTTTCCGAATAAACTGCGTATGATGGAAAAGCAGCGTCCGCAGAACTTTCTGCTGACCGGCATGAGTGATCTTGCTGTATGGAAGCGGGAGTGGCTGGATCAGGCATTCATAAAAATGGCAGAGAATCCGCAGCACCAATTCCTGTTTCTTTCCAAACGACCGGATATGTTGGACATTGATACAGACCTCGAAAATGCATGGTTCGGCGTGACGGTGACAAGGCATTCTGAACTTTGGAGGATCGATGCGCTGCGGGAAAACGTCCGGGCAAAACACTATCATATAACCTTTGAGCCGCTCTTTGATGATCCGGGCGAGGTCGATTTTTGCG
>CAMHJE010000092.1:0-9547 GCA_946185305.1 uncultured Clostridia bacterium
AGCGTTCAAGGCTGTCGGCGCTGTTTGCGAAATCAAATAATTCACAGACTGCCGTTAACGGGTCCGGATCATTTCCGGCGACGTTTCACTTGCAAACCAACACGAAGAAAGGGCAACTGCGCCCTTTCTTTTTTTCTACGCCGGAAATTAGCCGGTTTCTCATCCTCGGCATAGCTGAGTATCGCCTTCGAATGATGGCGACGCGCGGGGAGCGCGCGACGGCACATCTGTAACGAAGCGAAGTGGAGTGGAAATTCCGGCTTCCGAACCCATTCCCGGCGGCCTGCTTCGGTTTCACCAAACCCGATCCCCGCTCGAAAGGGCGGGGATTTTTGAATTCTCAAAAACGGGTCCGGATCGTTTCCGGCGACGTTTCACTTGCAAACCAACACGAAGAAAGGGCAACTGCGCTCTTTCTTTTTTTGTGGAGAAATCCGCCTATCCGCATTGAAAAAATGGGTTGCAATTTGGATAAAACAGAGTATCATATAGATGATCAAAACAGAACAGGAACCAAGCCTATGCAAAAGCAAGCATTTCAATGGACAAGCTACACCGTCGGGGTATGCTATTACCCCGAGCATTGGGACAAGTCGCTGTGGGAAAGCGATATCAAACGGATGAAAGCCGCGGGGATCACGGTCGTTCGCAGCGCGGAATTTGCCTGGTCGCTTCTCGAACCGCGCGAAGGCACGTTTTGCTTCGAGCTGTTCGACGACTTTCTCTCGCTCTGCCTGCGGGAAGGGATGCAGGTCATCCTCGGCACCCCGACCGCCACGCCGCCCGCGTGGGTAACCGAGAACTATCCCGAAACGCTGAACGCCCTTCCCGACGGAACGCTGCTGCGCCACGGCGCACGGCGGCACTATAACTATAATTCCGAAACGTATCAAAGGCTTTGCCGCAGGATCGTCACCGAAATGGCAAAACGCTGGGGGCAGCATCCCGCGGTCGTCGGCTGGCAGATCGATAACGAACTGAACTGCGAAACGGACGAGTTCCACAGCGAAGCCGACCATGCGGCGTTTCGCGCGTTTTTGCAAAACCAATACGGCACACTCGATGCGCTGAATGCGGCATGGGGAACGGCCGTCTGGAGCGAAACGTATACCGATTGGGAGCAGATCCATTGCCCGCGCCCGGTGCTGAACGGCGGGCATAACCCGCATCTGCTGCTCGATGATTCACGCTTCGTGTCCGATAGCTGCATCCGCTTTGCCAAGATGCAGGCGGAGATCATCCGGCAGTATCAAAAGCCGAACGACTTCATCACAACCAACGGCCTGTTCGGCAACCTCGACAACCACGCCCTGCAAAACGACGTGCTCGATGTCTATACCTACGACAGCTATCCGGATTTCGCGTTCGAGATCGACCGCGACCCGCTGCACTCCACCGATCTCAACGACCGCAAATGGAGCCGCAACCTGATCGAGACGCGCTCGGTCTGCCCGCACTTCGGGATCATGGAGCAGCAGTCCGGCGCGGGCGGCTGGGTGAACCGTATGGAAATGCCTGCGCCGCGTCCCGGTCAGCTGACACTTTGGGCGATGCAGTCCGTCGCGCACGGCGCGGACTTCGTTTCGTTCTTCCGCTGGCGCACCGCGCCGTTCGGCACGGAACTGTATTGGCACGGCATTCTGGACTACGACGGACGCGACAACCGGAAGCTGCAAGAGGTTGCATCGTTTGCGGCGCTTCTGCAAAAGCTCGCCCCCGTTTGCGGCGCCAAACATCCTGCGTCCTTTGCGCTCGTCAAGGATTACGACAACGAATGGGACCGCCGGGCGGATCGCTGGCATGAGCGGCTCTCGCACAAGAGCGAGGCGGAGATCTTCGCCGGTGCGGAGCTCAGCCATACGCCGTATGACATTCTCTATCTTTGCGACGAAACGACGCTCGACGAGCTGAACGCTTATCCCGTTCTTGTCTATCCGCACCCGCTGCTCATGACCGAAAAACGGGCGGCCTTGCTCGAAGCCTACGCGCAAAACGGCGGAACGATCGTGTTCGGCGCGAGAAGCGGACTGAAGGACATCCACGGGCAGGCGGTGCAGCGCCCGCAGCCGGGGCTTTTGCAGCCCTTGACCGGAACGGATGTGCGGGATTTCACGTTCGCGCATCCCGCCGAGCCGATGAACACGATGACATGGCTGGGCGAAACGCTCCCGCTGCCGGTGTTCCACGATATTCTGACGCCGCTGAACGGAACGACGGTATTGTCGCGCTTCAACGGCAGTTACTACGCAGGCGAACCCGTTTTGACGGAGCATCGCTTCGGCAAAGGCCGCGTGCTGCATCTCGGCGCCTGCTTTGACCGGGAAACGGTCAAGGCGATCCTGACCTATCTCGGCGTCTGCGAACCGCTCAAAAATGTGATCCGCGCACCCGAATCGGTCGAGCTTGTCCCGCGCGAAAAGGACGGAAAGCGGTTTATCTTTGCGCTGAACTATGCAAGCGCATCCAAGGCCGTGACGCTGCATAAGCCGATGAAGAATCTCTATTCCGGCGAACTGCAGCAGGGAACGATCACCCTGCCGCCCTACGGCACGGCGGTGTGGGAAGAAGCAGAGTAAAAACCGGAGTGTCACAACTGTTTCGCAGGAAACTATGGTTTTTCATAACGATCGATAACAGAATATCGAGGTTCGGCGATCTCGAATCGCGCAAGCGGGACGGGAACCGTAAGGACTGAAAAAACAGCAAGCACCGTACGAAATCGGATCGAGAAAGGACAGCAGCATCCGTCTTGATCCGTTTTGCACGGTGCTTTTTCTGTTTGACAAATCGTCGTTATTCTGCCGCTTCACACCCCGGCGTTGACGATGGCCGCATACTGCTCCTCAGGGATCATCGGGGAAAGGATCGCCTGCAGCAGTTCGTCGTCGATCGCGCCGCGCTCGGCGTATTGCCGCCCGGCCTGCCGCAGCAGCGCAAGGCGGGGGAGGGTGACCGGCGCGGCTTCCGGCACGTTGAACAGCGGGCTTTCCGGCACCGTGAGGATCGTGTGTCCCTGCGGGAACAGCAGCCGGAACTGCGCCACGGCGGGTTCAAAGTTGTGTTTGCTGTTCGGGAAGCCGCAGCCGCACAGCATCAGATACCGCAGGTGCGAAAAATCCGCCTGCCCGACGTGCTCATACCGATCCCCGACCTTCTGCATCGCCATGCTCGAAAGCGGCAGGATGCGGTCGATGATCGCCTTCAGCGGCGCGGGCATCCCGTAGCAGTACAGCGGGAAGCTCAAAACGAGCAGGTCGCAGGCCAGTATCTTTTCCAGAATGCCGCGCATATCGTCGTGATGGATGCAGTCGCCGCCGTTGTGCATACACGCAAAGCAGCCGGTGCAGTATTCGACATGCTGCTCCACGGCGTGCAGGATCTCCGCCTGCTGCTCGCCCGCGTCCCGCATCCCGTCCAAAAACGCGCGCGTCATGCAGAGCGTATCGCTCCTGTCCTTCTTGGGACTGCCGTTCAGAACCAGTATTTTCATTTCCGTCTCCTTTTTGCGGCTGCTGTGTTATTCGAAAAGCTGCCCCGGCAGCTTCAATTTCTGCTTCGGCGGGAACGCCCGGTCGAACGCTTCCACGTCCGCGTCGTCCACATAATAGCCCTGCGGCGTTTGGTATACGCCGGTGACGCCCGAAAGATACCCCGGGATCAGCTCGCGGCAGAGGAAGAACGAATCGTCCGCGCCCTCCGGCAGATCGTGGTAGCGGATGCCGAACCGGCGCGCGTAATCGAAGCCGCTGTGCCCATAAAAGCCGATGTTGCCCTCAAACAGCACCGCGCCGAAGCCCATGCCCGCCGCCTTTTCCAAGGACGCGTCGAGCAGCTTTTTGCCCCATCCCTGCCGCTTCAAGGCCGGCGCAATGCAGATCGGCCCCATTGTGAGCACCGGCACGGTTCGGCCGTCGTCGGCTTGGATCACCGTTTTCATAAACATGTTCTGCCCGATCAGCTCGCCGTCCTTTTCCATCACCAAGTCCAGCGCCGGAAGAAACGCCGGATCGTCCCGCAAAACGTGCATCACATAATGCTCGCTGCAGCCGGGACGATAGACGTTCCAGAAGGATTCCCGGATCAGGTTTTCCACCGCGCGGTAATCGCTCGGCTGCTCCAAACGAATGATAGATTCCATCCTGTTTCTCCTATGGGTTTTGTATCGTGTAGCTTTGGATAAAATGCCGGCTGAACGCTTCGATCTGCTCGACGGCGTCGGCCGCCTTGTCCGGCTCGCGGTCGCAAAGATGGATCAGCGCGGAGATCGGGGCGGTATAGGCAAACGCCGTAAACGCCGGATCGTCGCGCCGCAGCAGGCCGCTGTCCATCATGCCCGCAAAGACCGGCGTGAACAGGTCGGTCAGCCCGGTCAGAAAGTGCTTGGTTGCCAGCGCGCACGCCCGTTCGTCGCGGAACTGCTCAATGGCAAGCACCTTGCGCGTTTGGATGATGCGCTCGTCGTACACCGTGAACCGCACCATCCGCATCGTCATGTTCACAAGTTCTTCCGGCGAATCCGGCACCGGCGGCCGGTTGCTCTCCGAGCCGAAGCGCGCGCCGTAATACGCGATCATCCGGTCGAGCAGCGCGTTCCAGATTTCCTCCTTGCTCGTAAAATGTCGATAGAGCGAGGATTTGCCCATCCCCAGCGACGCCGCAAGCTCCCGCAGGTTCGTTCCCGCATAGCCGTTTACGGCAAACATGTCCAGCGCCGCGTCTAAAATCCGTTCCTTTGTGTCCCTGGCCATCCCGTCACCTCCAAATGCGACCGTTCGTTCGCATCTTCAGTATAGCGACCGATCGTTCGCATGTCAAGCCCTTTCGTAAAAAGTGGATAAAATGTGGCAAAAGGTACTTTACTACTTTAGCGTGCTAAAGTATAATACGGACAAACCTCAGGCAAGGAGAACAAAACACATGAAAAACACGATGCAAAAAATGACGGCGGTGCTGCTGATGATCGTACTGGTGCTGACGGCGGTCGGCTGTGCAAAGACGGCGACGGCGCAGACGGATGCGGACAAGGTGAAGGCGAAGGGCAAGCTCGTTGTGGGCATGACGGATTTTGAGCCGATGGACTACATCGGGCCGGACGGCACGTGGATCGGTTTTGACGCGGATCTGGCGCGGGACTTTGCCAAGAGCCTCGGCATCGAAGCGGAATTCACGGTGATCGACTGGGACAACAAGACGCTGGAGCTCGACGCGGGCAACATCGACTGCGTATGGAACGGCATGACGCTGACGGACGGCGTGAAGGCGGCGATGCAGACGAGCAAGCCCTATTGCGGCAACGCGCAGGTCATCGTGGCGCCCGCGGATAAGGCCGATGGATTGGATTATGCGGCCATGACGTTTGCGGTCGAGGCCGGCTCGGCAGCGGAGGAGCTTTGCAAGGAGAACGGCTGGCAGTTCGCCGCGATGCAGTCGCAGGGCGACGCGCTGCTGGAGGTCGCTTCCGGCGCGAGCGCGGCGTGCATCATCGACCGGCTGATGGCAAAGGCCATGACCGGCGCGGGGACGAGCTATCCGGATCTGGTGATCGCGGACGCGCTGAACGAGGAGGAATACGGCGTCGGCTTCCGCAAAGGCTCCGACCTTGCGGCGCTGCTCGACGCGTTCTTGGACGGCAAGTTTGCGGACGGCAGCCTGCAGGCGCTCGCCGAAACCTACGGCATTGACCTGATCGACCGGTAACGGACCATGCTGCGGGAAGTCCTGTTGTCCCTTGCGAACGGCTTTTTGCAGTCGCTGCAGCTGTTCTGTTATACGCTGCTCGGCGGGCTGCCGCTCGGCCTTGTGATCGCGTTCGGGTCGATGGCCAAGTGGAAGCCGCTGCAAATGGCCGTGCGCGGACTGGTGTGGGTCGTGCGCGGGACGCCGCTGATGCTGCAGCTGATCGTGATTTACTACGGCCCCGGCCTGCTGCTGAAGGGCGGCAACCTGTGGGGCGGCGGGACGGTCGGACGCATGGGCGCGGCGGCTGCGGCGTTCATTCTGAACTACGCCTGCTACTTTTCCGAAATCTACCGCGGCGGCATCGAGAGCATCCCGAAGGGGCAGACGGAGGCCGGGCGCGTGCTCGGCCTCACCGAAGCGCAGATCTTTTTCCGCGTCAAGCTGCAGCAGATCTATAAGCGCATCCTGCCGCCGATGGGCAACGAGGTGATCACGCTCGTCAAGGATACATGCCTGGCGCGGATCATTGCGATCTATGAGCTGACCTACGCGGGGCAGGCGTATATCAAGTCCGACGGGCTGATCTGGCCGCTGCTGCTGACCGGCGTGTTCTATCTGCTGTTTTCGGGGCTGCTGTCGTGGCTGTTGAAGCGAGAGGAAGCGCGCTTGGCGTATTTTGAGTGAGGTGCGGCATGGCATATCTGGAGATCGAAAACCTCGGAAAGTCCTTTGCGGGCGTGCCGGTGCTGCATGACGTGAACGTTTCGATAGCACGCGGCGAAATTTTGACGCTGATCGGCCCCTCCGGCGAAGGAAAAACGACATTTTTACGCTGTTTGAACTTCCTTGAAACGCCGGATTGTGGTATAATCCGATTGGATGGGGAAACGCTGTTCGACGCGTCCGCGCCAAAGGCCAAAGGGCAAAGGCGGGAACGGCGCGCGTTCGGACTGGTGTTTCAGGCGTTTCATCTGTTTCCGCAGTATACCGTGCTGCAAAACGTGACCCTTGCGCCGCTGCTGCAAAAGCGCGGCACCAAGGCCGAGCTGACCGAAAAGGCCATGGCGCTGCTTCAAAAGGTCGGCCTGTCGGACAAGGCAAACCGCTATCCGAACACGCTTTCGGGCGGGCAGCAGCAGCGGGCGGCGATCGCGCGGGCGCTGATGCAGGAGCCGGACGTGCTCTGCTTCGACGAGCCGACGAGCGCGCTCGACCCGGCGCTGACGCAGGAGGTGCTCGGCGTGATCCGGCTGCTGAAGGCCGAGGGCCGCACGATGCTTGTGATCACGCACGAAATGGCGTTTGCCCGCGATGCGTCCGATCACGTCGCGTTTTTATCGGGCGGGACGATTGCGGAATACGGCACGCCGGACGAGGTGTTCGGCGCGCCGCGCACGGAGGCGCTGCGGCGGTTTTTGCGCCCGTAAGCCCCATACCGGAAAGGGAGGGAGAGCATGGAAAAACGCAGACCGGAGGAACTGACTGGCAAGCTGTATGCCACGCTGGCAAGCCTTACGACCAAGGAGGACGCCGCGGCGCTTTTAGAGGATCTTTGCACCTATAAGGAGATCGAGCAGATGGCCGAGCGCCTCGCCGCCGCACAGCTTTTGATCGACGGCAAGACCTATGCGCAGGTGATCGAGGAGGTCGAGATCTCCTCGGCAACGCTGTCGCGCGTGTCGCGCTGCGTGCAGTTCGGCACCGGCTATACACGGGTTCTGAAACCCACGGAAAAAAAGGAGCCGGAAAAAACGGAATAATCAAAAGCATACAAAAAACCGCCCTGCATGGCAAGGCGGTTTTGTGCGTTTTTGGATTGCATCGTTTATAATGCGAATGGCTTACATTATATTGTTTTGTGGTTAATGCTTTGAGATGGATTCTGCAATTTTAGTGGAATTATCTACTAACTCGCCAAAGGCATAAAGGATGATAACCGATAACCATGAAACCACGCAACCGACCACAGCGGTTAGGAGCGCAATCAGGTAACTCATGGAATCTCCACGTGACGTGATTATGATAGCGCATACCGCCATAAATACGATAATAACCAAGATAATAAATATAGTTTTTGCTAATCCCTTAATTTTAGAACCGATGTTTTCAAACATATATGGATTTTCCTCTTACTGTATTATTGACTTGAATGACTTTGTCCCACGTATCAAGTTTTGAGACTATGGATTATGCAATTTTCGCAGAATTGTCCACTAATTGTCCTAAGGCATACAGAACTGTAGCACACAGTAAAGAAACTATACAGCCGATTACAGCAGTTAAGAAAGCAAACAGGCAAGTCTTAATGTCTCCATGTGACATAAAGAGAATAGTGCAAACTGCGAAAACGACAACTACTTCCATAATTGCGAAAATGGCTTTAGCTAACCCTTTAATGATGGAACCGATGTTTTCAAACATAATTATATTCTCCTCTTATGATAACTTAGAAGAAGCTTTTTGTTATTATTGCTTGAAGGCATTGATGCCTGCGTTAATACCGCTTGCTACAGCTGCTGCGCCGGCTGCTCTCGCCGCCTGTGCGCTGTTTATCATAGTGGCATGTGCCATTTGAGACATTTGATTCATGCGAGCATCATTGATTTGAATATTCAATGCCTCTTTCAATGTATCTGCTCTCCCGGATTTCACAAGATCATATAATTCGGCTATGTTCTGCGGATAAGTGGAATCGACATCCAAGGGACAATTTCCGTATTTTTGGTAATGATCCATAAGCGACAGCGCAATTTCATCAATCCTGTCTTTCGTATTCTGCACACGTTTTTTGCGGTTGACCTCAATAGCGATGAACCCGCCGATCATACTGCCGCCGATCAAAAGAGCAACAAAGCCAAGCCCGTTCGATCCTGCTGCAAAGATCATAAAACTGATAGTAACGATGATAATTCCAAAAATCAATAACGGCTTGAAGCCGACGTGATTCATTGCAGGCAAAGCAGCGTTTAATCTGTCAAACTCATTGTATTCTGACTGCTTCTGCGCGAAATAGTCGTGCATCCTTGCTAATTCTTTAAGCGTGTTATCCCGTGTGTTTTGATATTGCTGCTGGTAGCCGCCGTTTTGAGGGGCACCACATGTCGGACAGAACTGCATATTTGCAGGAATCTGGCTGCCGCAATTTGTACAGTATTTTTTTGCACTGCTATCATTTGTTGCTGACATAATAACCTCCAGAAAAGCATGTTTGAATTTAGCAAGGTAGAAAAAACCTCATTAAAAACTAATGATATTATAAACCATCATATTATGCCTGTCAAGTGTAAATTACACTTATTAAAATAAGTGCATAAATAAAGTGTATATCTAACAACAATTTGTGCATATAATTAAATTATAGGTGGTGCAATATGTTTAAGGTACAGAAAGAAGAATACACGAATAAGACCTTTCGGCTGCCGATAGGATTAGTAAAAGAACTGGAACAGCTTGCCCAAAAGGAGAAAGTGTCCCTGAATAATCTTGTGATTCAATGCTGCCAATATGCGTTGGATCATTCTGAAAATGTCGAAGCGATAACACCCGAAAAATAGGGGTGCACAAGTACATACAAAAAACCGCCCTGCATGGCAAGGCGGTTTTGTGCGTTTTGGGATCAGCCGTAGATCAGGTTCGTTTCCTTTTCGGGATCGAAGAAGTGCATGACCTTGCCCTCGAACGTGATGTACAGCTTGGCGCCGCGCACCATGCCCTCGCGCTGTTCGTCGTTGAGGTCGATCGTCGGGATGCGGACGATCAGGCGTGTGCCGTCCTCGGTGTAGACGTGCAGGTGCAGCTCGGAGCCCATCATTTCGTTGACCTCGAGCGTGACCGGGATCGCATGCTCGCCGGGCTTGTCGGCCAGTAC
>CAMHJE010000093.1:0-9467 GCA_946185305.1 uncultured Clostridia bacterium
CTTTTCGGCGGCGGGAACCTTCGGCAGACCCGGCATGGTCATAATATCGCCGGTCAGCACGACGACAAAGCCCGCGCCCGCGGAAACCTTGACGTTCTTGACCGTAACCGTGAAATGCTCCGGCGCGCCGAGCTTACCGGGATCGTCCGAAAAGCTGTACTGCGTCTTTGCGATGCAGACGGGCAGCTTGTCGAAGCCGAGCGCGGTGAGCTGCTGGATCTGCTTCTTTGCCGCAGGCAGAACCGTGATGCCGTCGCCGCCGTAGACCTTGGTGACGATGGCGTTGATCTTGTCCTCGATCGAACCGTCAAGGTCATAGGAGAACGTAAAGTCGCCCTTTTCTTCTTCGCAAAGGCGGACAACCTCACGGGCAAGCGCCTCGCCGCCCTTGCCGCCCTCGGCCCAAACCGTGGACAGCACCGTGTTCACACCCAAGCCACGGCACTTTTCGATGATGAATTCGATCTCCGCGTCGGTATCGGTCGGGAAGCGGTTGACCGCGACGACGCACGGGAGCTTATAGACGTTCTTGATGTTGGATACGTGTCTGAGAAGGTTCGGGATGCCCTTTTCGAGCGCCGCAAGGTCCTCGGTGCCGAGCTGCTTTTTATCGAGCCCGCCGTGCATTTTCAGGGCGCGCACCGTCGCAACGATCACGACCGCGTCCGGGACGAGGCCTGCCATGCGGCACTTGATGTCGAGGAACTTCTCCGCGCCGAGGTCGGCGCCGAAGCCGGCTTCGGTCACGGTATAGTCGCCCATCTTGAGCGCCATGCGCGTTGCCATGACGGAGTTGCAGCCGTGTGCGATATTCGCAAACGGGCCGCCGTGGACGAACGCGGGCGTGCCCTCCAGCGTCTGCACAAGATTCGGTTTCAAGGCGTCCTTTAACAGCGCGGTCATTGCGCCGACGGCCTTCAGATCGCCTGCGGTGACGGGCTTATCGTCGTAGGTATAGCCGACGATGATGCGGCTTAGGCGCGCTTTAAGGTCGGTGATGCTGCTTGCAAGGCAGAACACCGCCATGATCTCGCTTGCGACCGTGATATCAAAGCCGTCCTCGCGTGGGGTGCCGTTCGGCTTGCCGCCGAGACCGTCCACGATGTTGCGAAGCTGCCGGTCGTTCATGTCCACACAGCGTTTCCATGTGATCTTGCGCACGTCAATGCCGAGCGCGTTGCCCTGCTGAATGTGGTTGTCGAGCATTGCCGCGAGCAGGTTGTTCGCCGCGCCGATGGCGTGGAAGTCGCCGGTGAAGTGCAGGTTGATGTCCTCCATCGGAACGACCTGCGCATAGCCGCCGCCCGCCGCGCCGCCCTTGACGCCGAACACGGGTCCGAGCGACGGTTCACGAAGCGCCACGGTCACATCCTTGCCGATGCGCCGTAAGCCGTCCGCAAGGCCGATGGTCGTGGTGGTCTTGCCCTCGCCTGCGGGGGTCGGCGTGATCGCCGTGACAAGGATCAGCTTGCCGTCGGGCTTGTCGGTTTCTTTCAGCAAAGCGGGATCGACCTTGGCTTTATACTTGCCGTAAGGCTCGAGGAATCGCTCGTCCACGTGCGCGCGCTTTGCGATCTCGGTAATGGGCTGCATTTCGGTCGCCTGTGCGATCTCAATGTCGGATAAATACGTCATGCTGCCTCCTTGGAATGGTTATTGGAAATAGAGTACCGCCGCTTCAAACATGCGGATGTTGTAGTTGCCGGGCACGTTTTTATAAAGTCCCGCGCCGGTGCGCTCGCTGTGTCCCATCTTGCCGAACACGCGTCCGTCGGGCGAGGTGATGCCCTCGATGGCGTTCAGCGACCCGTTCGGATTATAGTGTACATCCATTGTGGCCTTGCCGTCAAGGTCTACGTACTGCGTGGCGATCTGCCCGTTTGCCGCAAGCTGCTGCAACATTTCTTCGCTCGCCACAAACCGTCCTTCGCCGTGGGAAATCGGCACCGACACGATCTCGCCGGGCTGCATGAGCTTCAGCCACGGGGACTTGTTCGACGCGATCCGCGTGCGGACGATGCGCGACTGGTGCCGCGCAATCGTGTTGAACGTCAGCGTCGGACAGGTTTCGTCCGCGTCGATGATCTTGCCGAACGGCACAAGGCCGAGCTTCACAAGCGCCTGAAAGCCGTTGCAGATACCGCACATCAAGCCGTCGCGGTTCTCCAAAAGGTCGGTCACGCCGTCCTTGATCAGACCGTTACGGAAGAACGCCGTGATGAACTTGCCGGAGCCGTCCGGCTCGTCGCCGCCGGAAAAACCGCCCGGCACGAACACGATCTGCGAATTAGAAAGTGCCTTTGCAAACCGCGTGACGGAATCCTGCACGCCCGCAGGCGAGAGGTTGTTCAGCACCAGAATCTCCGGTACAGCGCCCGCGTCGCGCACGGCCTTCGCGCTGTCGTATTCGCAGTTGGTGCCCGGAAACACCGGGATCAGCACGCGCGGCTTTGCGATATGCACCGCAGCCGTCTTGTGGGAGGCCGCCGTATAGGTCACGTTCTCGACCTTTGCGGCGGGCGTTGGGATATTGCAGGGATAAACGCTTTCGAGCTTATCCTCATAGACCTTTTGGATATCCGCAAGCGCCAACGCTTCATTCGCGTAGGTCAGCTTGCCGTCATCCGTGATCGTGCCGATCACAAACGCATTTTCGACAGGCGCCGTGACTTCGAGCAGGAACCGGCCGCACTTGTCGGCAAGCAGCGTTTCAAGCGAAAGCCCGTCCGCATACCGGAAGCCGAGGCCGTTGCCGATGGCCATTTTCAGCACCGCCGCCAAAATGCCGCCGCGCTCCGGGGTATAGGCCGATACCGCCTTGCCGCTTTGCAAAAGCTCTGTCACGCGATCGAACACCGCAAGGAGGGACGCCGTTTCGGGAAGCCCGTTTTCATCGTATTTGGGTGCCAGCAGCACAAGAGAATGACCCGCCGCCTTGCAATCGTTCGGGACGATGCGCTGCACCTTTTCGGTCGTGACCGCAAAGGACACGAGCGTCGGCGGAACGTCGAGCGATTCAAACGAGCCGCTCATCGAGTCCTTGCCGCCGATGGCGCCGATGCCGAGGTTCATTTGCGCTTCGAATGCGCCAAGAAGCGCCGAGAAGGGCTTGCCCCACCGCTTCGGGTCGTGGCCCGGCTTTTCAAAGTATTCCTGGAACGTGAGGTAGACATCCTCGAACTTCGCGCCGGTGGCGATCAGCTTGGACACCGATTCCACGACCGCGCTGTACGCGCCGTGGTACGGGCTTTGGCTTGTCAGGATCGGATCATAGCCCCACGCCATCAGCGAGCAATCGTCGGTGTGCTTTTCCTCCATCGAGATCTTCTGCACCATCGCCTGCGCCGGCGTCTGCTGCTGCTTGCCGCCAAACGGCATCAAAACCGTACCCGCGCCGATGGTCGAATCGAACCGCTCCGAAAGGCCGCGCTTGGAGCAGATATTGAGGTCGCCCGCAAGGCGGCGCATGTTTTCCGCAAAGCCGCCCGAAACCGGCTGCTTCACAAGATGCGGCTTTTCGGGCGCGATCGTGATATGCTTGGGCGCGCCGTTGGAGTTCAAAAAGTCGCGGCTGATATCCACGATCTTTTTGCCGTTCCATTCCATCACAAGCCGCGGCGATTCGGTCACGACCGCGACCGGGCACGCCTGCAGGTTTTCGGCCTTGGCAAGCGACAGGAACGCATCCACGTTCTCCTTTTCGACGACGACCGCCATGCGCTCCTGCGATTCGCTGATCGCAAGCTCGGTGCCGTCAAGGCCTTCGTATTTTTTCGGCACGGCGTTGAGGTCGATCAAAAGGCCGTCGGCCAGCTCGCCGATGGCAACCGATACGCCGCCCGCACCGAAGTCGTTGCACCGCTTGATCATCCGGCACGCTGCGGGGCTGCGGAACAGCCGCTGGAGCTTGCGTTCCTCGGGCGCGTTGCCCTTCTGCACCTCCGCGCCGCAGGTCTCGACCGAGTGCGCGTTGTGCGCCTTGCTTGAACCCGTCGCGCCGCCGATGCCGTCGCGTCCCGTGGAGCCGCCGAGCAGGATCACGACATCGCCCGCAGAAGGACGCTCGCGCCGCACGTTCGCCTGCGGCGCCGCCGCGATCACCGCGCCGATCTCCATGCGCTTGGCCGCATAGCCGGGGTGATAGATTTCATCGACGATGCCGGTAGCAAGGCCGATCTGGTTGCCGTAAGAGGAATAGCCCGCCGCCGCCGTCGTGACGAGCTTGCGCTGCGGCAGCTTGCCGGGCAGCGTTTCGGACACGGGAACCGTCGGGTCCGCCGCGCCGGTCACGCGCATCGCGCCGTAGACATACGAGCGCCCGGAAAGCGGGTCGCGGATCGCGCCGCCGATGCAGGTCGCCGCACCGCCGAACGGCTCGATCTCGGTCGGGTGGTTGTGCGTTTCGTTCTTGAAGAGCAAGAGCCACGGCTCCTTGACGCCGTCGGCCTCGACCTCGATCTTTACCGTGCAGGCGTTGATTTCCTCGGATTCGTCCAATTTGTCGAGCTTGCCGCAGGCACGAAGATGCTTTACCGCAAGCGTCGCAATGTCCATCAGGCACACAGGCTTGGTGCGGCCCAAGGCCTTTCTCGTATCGAGATAGCGGCGATAGGCTTTTTCGAGCACAGCGTCTTCAAAATGCACGTCGTCGATCTCGGTCAAAAAGGTCGTATGGCGGCAATGATCCGACCAGTAGGTGTCGATCATGCGGATCTCGGTGATCGTCGGGTCGCGGTGTTCGGAACGGAAATAGGCTTGGCAGAACGCGATATCGTCCGCGTCCATCGCAAGGCCGTAGTCGCGCACGAACGCTTCGAGCGCCGCGCGATCAAGCTGTGTGAACCCGTCAAGCGTCTTGACCGTGGTCGGCACGGCGTACTGCATGGCGAGCGTTTCGGGCTTAATCAGCGACGCCTCGCGCGCTTCGACCGGGTTGATCACGTACTTTTTGATCGCGGCAAGCTGCTCCTCCGAAAGCTCGCCGTAGAGCGCGTAGACCTTGGCGGAACGTACCGCGGGGCGCTCGCCCTGCGACAAAAGCTGAATACATTGCGCCGCCGAATCCGCACGCTGATCAAACTGACCGGGCAGGTATTCGACCGCAAACACGCGGGCGTCGCCCAGATCGGGCGTCTCGGTCGCGGTATCCACCTGCGGCTCGGAAAAGACCGTGCGGGTCGCGTAATCGAACAACGCCCGATCCATGCCCTCCGCATCGTAGCGGTTCAAAAGGCGAACGGCCTTCAGGGTGTCGATGCCCAAAAGCTCGGTCGCTTCCTTATAGAGCGCCTTGGCTTCGTGATCGAAGCCCGGCTTTTTTTCCACAAAAATTCTGTAAACCATTTATGCCTCCAACGCGCGCTTGCCGATGTCCCTGCGGTAAAACGCGTTGTCAAAATGCACCTCATTCACCCGCGCATAGGCGGTGTCGAGCGCCGCCTTTAACGTATCCTCGACCGCGACGACGCCGAGCACGCGGCCGCCGCTTGTGACGAGCTTGCCGTCCTGCTGTTTTGCGCCCGCAACGAGCACATGCGGCTTCACCGCATCCGTCATCGTGATCGCATAGCCCTTTTCATAGTGCAGCGGATAGCCGTCCGACGCCATGATCACGCACGCGGCGGCCTTGTCGGAAAAGCGTACCATATCCGGGCGCAGCGTGCCGTCCGTGGTCGCCCGCATGATCGTAAAGAGGTCGCTCTTAAGGAGCGCCAGCACCACCTGCGTTTCGGGATCACCGAAGCGGCAGTTGTATTCGATCACTTTCGGGCCCAAGGGGGTCAGCATCAGGCCAAAGTACAGACAGCCCTTAAACGGACGGCCTTCGTCCGCCATGCCCTGCATGGTGGGGAGGAAGATCTCGTCCATGCAGCGCGCCGCGATTTCTTTTGTATAATACGGGTTCGGCGCAATCGTGCCCATGCCGCCGGTGTTCAGGCCCTCGTCACCGTCCTTGGCGCGCTTATGATCCATGGAGGACACCATCGGAACGACGGTTTTGCCGTCGGTGAACGCGAGCACGGATACCTCCGGCCCGGTCAGAAACTCTTCGATCACGACGGTTTCGCCGCTGTGTCCGAAGCGCCCTTCGCACATCGCCGCGCGAACGGCTTCCTTGGCTTCGTCCCGGGTGTTCGCAATCACGACGCCCTTGCCGAGCGCCAGCCCGTCCGCCTTGACGACGACGGGCAGCGGCGCGGTTTCGACGTGTGCAAGCGCCGCTTCGGGATCGGTGAAGGTCGCATACTTCGCGGTGGGGATGCCGTGGCGCTGCATAAAGTCCTTGGCAAACGCCTTGCTGCCCTCGATGATCGCCGCGGCCTTGTTCGGCCCGAAGCACGGAATGCCCTTGCTTTCGAGCAGATCGACCGCGCCCAGCACCAAAGGATCGTCGGGCGTGACGACGGCGTATTCAATGCCGTGCTCGACCGCGAACGAAGCGATGCCGTTAAGGTCGGTCGCGCCGATGTTCACGCAGGTCGCGTCCATCGCAATGCCGCCGTTGCCGGGCAGCACGTACAGCTCGGTAATGTCTTGATTCTCTTTCAGCTTCTTGACGATCGCGTGCTCACGACCGCCGCCGCCGATCACCATAACCTTCATCGGCGCGTCCTCAATGATGGAACAGGCGCATGCCGGTGAACGCCATGGCGATGCCGTACTTGTCGCAGCATTCGATCACAAGGTCGTCGCGGATCGAGCCGCCCGGCTCGGCGATGTACTTGACGCCGGAGCGGTGCGCGCGCTCGATATTGTCAAAGAACGGGAAGAACGCATCGGAGCCGAGCGCCACGCCGTCCACGGTTTTCAGATATGCCTGCTGCTCCTCACGCGTGAACGGTGCAGGCTGCTCGGTAAACCACTTCTGCCATACGCCGTCTGCGGTCACGTCCTCTTCGTTCTGGTTGATATAGCCGTCGATCACATTGTCACGGTCGGGACGGCCGATGTCGCTGCGAAACGGAAGGTTCAATACCTTGTCCGCCTGGCGCAGGAACCAAGTATCGGCCTTGGAGCCGGCGAGCCGCGTGCAATGGATGCGGCTCTGCTGCCCCGCACCGACGCCGATGGCCTGTCCGTCCACGGCGAAGCAGACCGAGTTGGACTGCGTATATTTCAGCGTGATCAGCGACACGATCAGATCGCGCACCGCGCTTTCGGGCAGTTCCTTGTTTGCGGTCACGACGTTCTGCAAGAGCGCGCGGTCGATCTTGAAATTGTTGCGGCCCTGCTCGAAGGTAATGCCGAACACCTGCTTGTGCTCGACCGGATCGGGCACGTAGTCCGGGTCGATCTTCACGATGTTGTAGTTGCCCTTGCGCTTGGTCTTTAAGATTTCCAAGGCCTCGGGTTCATAGCCGGGGGCGATCACGCCGTCCGAAACCTCGCGCTTGATGAGCTTTGCGGTCGTGACGTCCACGACGTCGGACAGGGCGACCCAGTCGCCGAACGAGCACATGCGGTCGGTGCCTCTGGCGCGGGCATAGGCGCAGGCCAAGGGCGATTCGTCCAGCTCCGGCACGTCGTCCACGAAGCACGCCTTTTTGAGCTTATCCGACAGCGGCAGACCCACCGCGGCGCTCGTTGGGGAAACATGCTTGAACGAGGTCGCGCAGGGCAGGCCGGTCGCTTCCTTCAGCTCCTTCACAAGCTGCCACGAATTGAACGCGTCAAGAAAATTGATGTAGCCGGGGCGGCCGGAGAGAATTTCGATGGGCAGGTCGCTGCCGTCGTGCATAAAGATTTTCGCAGGCTTTTGGTTCGGGTTGCAGCCGTATTTCAATTCAAATTCTTTCATGTCCGTCTCCTTATCGGTTTTTATTGACAAGCGTTTCGCTGACCGCGCCGGTTTCAAGGTCGGTATAGCGAACGTAGAGGGAAATCTTGTTGTTCTCGTCGAGCGCGTTCCACAGCGTCTCGGTGAACGCGTCGATGTCGTCGTCCGTCGCTACGCGCTCCGGCTCGCCCTGGAAGGTCGGGATCGGGTTGCCGTCGGTCACGTAGGTATGGAGAAAATGCCCGAGACCCGCTTTGGACGGGTAGCTGAACGTGTAGCGCGCGCAGTCGGAGCCGATCTCGTCGATGCTCTTTAAGATGCTCATTTCATAGGAGCAGTCGCCGTCGCAAAAAGTCAGCATACCGGAGATGCGCGGCGTGAAGTTCGGCGCGTCCGGCTCAAAGCAGCGGGAGGTCAGCGCCTCGGAAAACGACAAACCGTGCGCAAGGCCGTCGTAGATCGTATCGGTCTGGTTGCCGTTGGTCACGATCAGATGGTTGCCGAGCTGCCGCACGGCGGCATAGATGATCAGCGTCGGATCCTGCACCTTGCTGCGGTCGAACGGCTCGGTGAACACCTCGCCCTCGGTTTCGGTGAAGATGCGGTTGCGCGAATTTTCGCTGCGGCCCATGATGAAGTAGGCGGCGACGGCGCTCTTGCCGTCCGGCGTCTTGCCGAGGACGATGCCGCGGCCTACGTACGGGTTGCCCGTGATCAATGCGTCGATGGTCGGAATCTTGTAAATATCCATGTGTTTCCCCTTTCTTTCGGCCCTGTGTCGGTTAAAACTTTTCTTGTTCGGTGATTTCCTTCGATACGGTCTCCACCGCAAGCGGCAGCAGCTTCCATTCCGCCTGCCGCATCACGCGCTTCTGGAGCTTTTCCGGCGTATCATTCGGCAGCACCCGCACGGCCTTCTGATACAGAATTTCGCCGCCGTCCGGGATTTCGTTGACAAAATGCACGGTCGCGCCTGTGACCTTCACGCCCTTTTCAAGCGCCGCTTCATGGACTTTCAGCCCGTAGAACCCCGCGCCGCAAAACGACGGGATCAGCGACGGGTGCACGTTTAAGATGCGCCGCGGCCACGCGTTCACAAAGTCCGCGCTTAGGATGGACAGAAAGCCAGCAAGCACGATGAGGTCGATCTTCTTCTCGGCAAGCAGCGCCGACAGCGCGGCTTCAAAGCCCGCCTGCCCGCCGAGCTCCTTTTTCAAAAGCGTCACGCCTTCGACACCCGCATTTCTCGCGCGCGTAAGCGCGTAAGCGTCCGCCTTGTTCGAAACGACCAAAACGACCTCGCCGTGGGGGATCTCCCCACGGGCCGAGGCGTTTAAGATCGCCTGTAAATTGGTTCCGCCGCCCGAAACGAGGACGGCGACTCTTGCCTTATGCGTCATGAGCTTTTCCCCTCTTCCACAGTCCGTTCACGACCGGCAGCAGCATGCCGCCCACGGAATTTCCGAGCAGCACAAGCACGATGAACAAAAACGCCTGTCCGCTGACGATGCCGGACGCGGCGAAATACCCAATATCCGCAATCGAGTGCTCGAATCCGCTGAGGATGAACGCCGGGATGCAGAACAGGATACCGAGCGGCGTTTTATTGTCGCGGTACGTGCTGACCGCAAGGTACATCAATACGCCGCAGAAGCACCCGCGAAGAAGCGTTTCGTACCACGCCTGACCG
>CAMHJE010000094.1:0-9210 GCA_946185305.1 uncultured Clostridia bacterium
TTATGATGAAGCCTATATTGCCAAGCTGCTTGCCGCGCTGCGGAGGATCGGAGCGAAAACGATTGTCCTGACCGGCGTAGGGTACCGCGAAGCAGAAACCGGCGTTGTGGTACTTGATCATGGAACACAACGCTATTATGCGCATAAAAAAATATCCCGCGGCTGCCACGGGACGGGGGATGTTTACGCATCGGCTTTTGTCGGCGCTTATATGAACGGTAAAACTGCCTATGAAGCCGCCATGCTCGCAGCGGACTTTACCGTGCGCTGCATAGAAAATACCATCGGCGATGCTTCCCATTGGTACGGCGTGAAGTTTGAGCCGCTGCTCGGCGAGCTGATTGCGGCGATAGCAAAGTAATAGAATGATAACAACACGAAGCAGCGGGAAAAACACCGCTGCTTCATTGCTTTCATCTTAACTGCTTTATGATGTTTTCAAGATGCTCCCTATATTGCTCGCAAACAGATGATGGAGCGATAGGGACAACAGCTCCCTCCAAAGATGCCAACCATCCGAAGAACTGCGGCGAAACAGCAACGCGTACATGCACACGAAAATGATCTTCATCTTCTACCGTGACGGGAACGGATCGCCCGAACCGGTCGATGATCACGCCGATCATGGATTGGCTGCAGCGCAGGGTGACAACCTGTTCTTCACCGGAATACATGGAAAAATTGCGCTTTGTATACGCCGCCATATCGAGCTTGGAAAACTGCTGCTTGCCGAGGCGCACATCCTCCGTTAAAGTAATGCTTGCCATCTTGTCTACGCGATAATGCCGGAACATATAGGTTTCGGAGTCAAACGCAACAAGATAGTAGTTTTCCTGATCCCAGATCAGCGCAAAGGGACTCACGCAATACGCTTTGCCGCCGTGCCGGAAAACGGGCTTCTTATCGACGCCGTATTGCCAGTATCGAAAATGAATCTGTACATCGTTCGCAATCGCTTCATGGATCGCATCTACCGCATAGAGAATCGTCTCGTTCTGGGATTTATCCCGGTTCAATACGTAGACTTGCCGGTTCAGCAGTGCAGCTTCGTGGCGGCTCGACAGCGAAGCGAGTTTTTTGATCAGCTTTAAGGATTTCTTTTCGGAAAGAAATTTCGCCGCCTGTACGGAATCGACGAGCAGCTTCAGCTCGGCGGTCTCAAATTCGCGGGTGTTGACATAGTAGGAAGCCAGACGCCCGGATTTATGGAGCTCGATATCCATGCCGTATGCCCGCAGCGCCTCGATATCGGAATATATGCTTTTGCGTTCGGCTTCCACCTGCCGTTCCCGAAGGCGCGACAGTATTTCCTCCATCGTGATCGGATGATCGGCGTCCGTTTCGAGAAGGAAATCCCGCAGATACAGCAGCTTTAACTTTTGATTTTCGCTTTTCGGCATACGTTATCCTTTCTCCATCGGAACGATTTCCACCACATGCAGCACGCCGTCCGAAACCGTGAAACGCACATCGTTCCCTGCAAAGTAGAATCCGAACCGTTCTTCCGGATCGTCGCGGTAGGCAGGGCGGGGATCCTGCCGCAGTGATTCGATCAGCCCCTCCCGCTTGGAGGCAGGAATCTGCTGCAGCAGCGCGTCGGGAAAATCCACTTCGAGCACATAGCCGCGTTTTTCCTCGGCAAATCCTCCCTTTGCGTCCGGGAAGCTGTCGGTATACGGCAGATAGGGTTTGATATCATAGATCGGCGTGCCGTCCATCAGATCGGCCCCGGAAACATGCAGAACAAGCCCTTCGTGCGGGCGAGCTTCAATGCTTTCCAGTGTAACGGCGCTCAGCCCAACCGGGTTCGGGCGGAACGGCGAACGCGTCGCAAATACGCCGACACGCTTATTGCCGCCGAGCCGCGGCGGCTTTACCATCGGGGCAAATTCGTCCTTCTGCTCTACTTCGGAAAAGCCCCAAAGCAGCCAAAGATGAGAAAATCCTTCGATTCCACGCAGGGCGTTCGCGTCCCGATAGGCCGGTTCAAATACGATCTCAGCCATCAGATGCGGCGCGAGGCCGCTTTGACGGGGGATACCGAATTTGGTCGGAAAATCCGTATGGATATAGGCGATCGGACGAAGCGTCAATTCGTTCATGCCGCACCGCCTGCGACGCTGTGCTGATCGGCGTGTTTCCGCTTGCGATTGGAACGAACGACAACGTAGACCATCATGATGATTGTAATGGCGTAAGGAATCGTGCCGGTCAGATCGGCGCTGATCGAGCCTTGTAGCCGCAAACCGAGCGCATCAAAGAAGCCGAACATCAGCGATGCAAGGTATGCCTTGATCGGATTCGCGCCGCCGAAGATCACGCAGGCAAACGCCACATAACCGCGCGAATTGCTCATGTTCTCGGCAAACGTGCCGTTTAGATAGCCGAGGGACAGGTGCGCACCTGCAATTGCGCACAGAACGCCGCAAAGCACGCTGGCAAGCCATTTCATGCGTTCCGGGCTTAAGCCGGCGGTACGCAGCATTTCCGGTTTTTCGCCGGAGGCGCGAAGATGGAAGCCATAGGGCGTGCGATAGACAAAGACCCAAAGGATAACGACCAGAAGTACTGCCGCATACACGAACAGAGAATGTCCGTCAATCACCTCACCGAAGAACGGGATTTTGCCGATCACGCCAAGGTGCAGATCGGGCAGGGATGGATAGCCCTTGGCACCTGCCGTGCCGAAGATCGCACGGGACATATAGGAGGTCAGGCCGAGCGCAAATGTGTTAAGTGCACAGCCGATAATGAATTCGTCCGAACGAAAACGGATCACGAACAGCGCATAAAACAGACCGACCAATATTCCCACACCGATGGCAAGGGCAAGCCCGGCCCAGGCAGAGCCGAACAGGAAGCTGCCGAGAACGCCGAAGAAGGCGCCCATCAGGATCATGCCGTCCATACCGATGTTCATGATACCGGCATGCTCTGTCAATGCGCCGCCGAGCGCGGCAATCGCCACCGGCGTTGCACGGCGAAGCATTTCATTGAACATACCGGGGGAGAGAAGGTCTCCGAGGAAGCGGAAGAAATCGTTCATACGCTTGCCTCCTTTCTGCGTTCGTCGGCGGCAAGTCTGGCTTTTTTGCGCTGCAGCATGGATTCGATAGAAGCCGTAATGCCGCTTTCTGCCGCCATGAAGAAGATAATGACCGTTTGCAGAATCAGATAGATTTGTGACGGAATGCCGATCAGCTCCATGCCCTGCGCACCGATTTTCAAAATGGCAAAGAACAGCGAGAGCAGAATGACGGCAACAGGCTGATAGGAGGCGATCATTGCGACCATAATGGCTTCAAAATAGTAGTCATTGCTGATCGAGCTTTTATACAAATGCTCAACGCCGTAAACCCGGAACATGCCGACAAGTCCGCACATTGCGCCGGAAATCAGCATGCAGACAAGCACGAGCCGATCCGTTTTCATACCGGAAAAGAAAGCGAAGCGCGGGTTTTGACCGGTGATTTTCATTTCAAAGCCCTTGGAGGTCTTGGACATTACATACCATACAAGGAAGGAAATGATCGCTGCGGCAAGGATAGCGGTCGTCAGGTTGGAACGCGGGATCAGCTTAGTGAACCAGTAGTCCGCGTTCAGCGATTGCGTAGCGGCAACAAGGTTTTTGTTTGCATTCTTCCATGGGCCTTTTGCCAAATATTGGCATAGGAACGCCGCAATCGTATTCAGCATGATCGTCGTAATGACTTCGTTGACCTTGACCTTAACCTTCAGAAAGCCGGGGATAAAGGCGTATGCGGCCCCGACAGCCATGCCGCCGAGCGCGGCAAGCGGAATCACGATCCACCGCGTCACACCGTTCAGCCAAATGCCGATCTGACAGGCAAAGATCGCGCCGAGGAGCAGCTGTCCTTCGCCGCCGACGTTGAAGATACCGACCCGTGCACCGAGCACGCAAGCCAAACCGCAAACGCAAAGCACCATCGCGTATTCGAGGAAATCGCCGACATGCCGCCAGGAATCAAACGCGCCGCTCAGCATCGCACCGTATGCCGTCAGCGGGTTGAAGCCGGAGGCGGCAAGTATAATTGCGCCGATGGCAAAGGCCAGAAGCACGCTGATGAACAGAGAGAACAAATAACGGAATCGCGTAAACAGATTCTTCATGCTTTCACCTCCTGTTCGCTGCGGTCGCCGGTCATGTAATAGCCGATCTCTTCTTTGGTAATCGCATCCGCATTCCACATACCGGTGATTTTTCCTTCGTACATGGTCAGAATACGGTCGGAAAGACGAAATACCTCGTCGAGATCGGCGGAGGAAAGCAGGATCGCAGCGCCTTCGTTCCGCTTATCGACAATGGCTTTATGGATAAATTCGATTGCGCCGACATCCACACCGCGCGTCGGCTGCGCAATAATCAGCACCGGCGTATCGAAGCTGAATTCCCGCGCGACGACAACCTTCTGCATGTTGCCCCCGGACATGGAGCCGACGGTCACATCCAATCCGGCGCCGCGGATATCATATTGATTGTAGACTTTTTGTGTATACGCCTCGATTTCCTTTTGCTTTTGATGAAATCCGAATGCGTTGAACTCCTTGTCGTCATGCTTGCCGACCATCAAATTATCTCGTACCGAAGCGGCAGGGGAGACGCCGGTAGCAATGCGGTCCTCCGGAATGTGGGACAGCCCAAGCGCACGGATCTTGTCGGGCGTAATGCGGGCGGCCTCCTGCCCGAGAACCTTGATGCTGCCGCTTTCCGGCTTGCGCATGCCTGTGATGGCCTCTAAAAGCTCGCTCTGTCCGTTGCCCTCTATGGCCGCAATGCCGACAATCTCCCCGGCATGGACGGATAGGGACAGATCCTTCACGGCAGTCAGACCGCGATCATCGCGTACAACCAGATGCTCGACCGTGATACATTCTTCGCCCTTGGCGTCCGTCTTTTGCAGCTGATCATACAGTATCGGACGACCGACCATCAGAGAAGCCAAGTCTCGTTCATCGGTGTCGCAGGTGTTCTTCACACCGACAAGCTTTCCCTTGCGCATCACGCCGACACGGTCGGAAATCGCCATGACCTCATATAACTTGTGCGTAATAATAATAACGGTCAAACCCTGCTCCCGAACGACCTTGCGAATCACATCAAAGAGCTCGTCCGTTTCCTGCGGCGTCAATACGGCGGTCGGTTCGTCGAGAATCAATATCCTTGCACCGCGGTACAATGCCTTTAGAATTTCCACGCGCTGCTGCAGCCCGACGCCGATTTCACGGATAATGGCGGACGGATCGACGGCAAGACCGTAGGTATCGACAAGCGACTGTACCCGCTTTTCCGCTTCCCGGTTATCGAACAGGAAACCGAACTGTTTCGGCTCTTTGCTCATCACGATATTCTGCGCGACCGTAAACGACGGCACAAGCATAAAGTGCTGATGCACCATGCCGACGCCCTGGGCGATGGCGTTTTTCGGGGAGAAGTCGGTCACGCGCTTTCCCTCGATATACACGTTGCCGGCGGTCGGCTCCTGAATACCGTACAGAATGTTCATCAGCGTGCTTTTGCCTGCGCCGTTCTCGCCGACAAGCGCAAAGACTTCGCCGTGACGGATATCCAGCGTGACATCATCATTGGCGAGCACACCGGGAAATTCCATGGAAATGTGCGAAAACGAAACTGCGTAATCTTCCAATGGGGATACCTCCATAAAAAAGCGGCGGGACAGAGTATGCCCCGCCGAGGTTGCGGCGCGATTGTCAATCGCGTTGAGCTTTATCTGGTTGTATTGACCTTGATTTCGCCGGAAATGATCTTGGCCTTTAATGCTTCTACTTCGGCCTTGAGATCGGCAGGAACCTGCTGTGTCATAGTGTCGTCACCGTAGCCGATGCCGATGTAGCCGGTTGCCATATCCGCAACCCATGTCGTTCCGAAACGGCTCGAATCCCCGTTCAGAAATTCCGATACGGCGGTATAGATCGAGTTGCCGACTTCCTTCTTCATCGAGCAGATAATGACTTCGGGATCAATATACTTTTGATCGGAGTCTACGCCGATGGCATAGAATCCCTTTTCCTTGGCGGCTTCAAATACACCGTCGCCGCAGGCCGAGGCAATCTGGAAAATAACGTCCGCACCCTGGTCGTTCAAGGCAATGGCGCAGTCCTTGCCGAGCGCAGGATCGTCGTAGTTGTTGGAGTAGTTCTTAACAACCTTCACATCCGCGTTCCGGTATTTCGCACCTTGCTCGTAACCGACGATAAAGTCGTTGATCGTATCGACATTCTCACCACCAACAGCACCGACTGTGCCAGATTTTGTCATGGCAGCGGCGATATAACCGGCGAGGAACGAACCCTCGTTCTGCGCATAGGTGATGTTCAAAACATTACCGACAGGATTTTCCGTCGCGTTATCGATCCAAATGAACTTTCTCGACGGATATTCCGGAGCGATGGTTTCCACATCGTAGAACTCCCAACCGACAAGCACGACGATATCCGCCTTTTCGGCGGCGTTCTTCATCTGGATCGCGTGGTTTTCGTTGTTGCACTCAATCGTGATCGGGTTGATGCCGAAGTCCTTAGTCAGCTTGTCCAAGCCTTCCTTGGAGGAATCGTAGAACGAACGATCACCGAACTTGCCGGCGACGACGACGGCAACGGTCGTATTACCGCCCGCACCGTTTCCGGCAGGCTGGCAGGCAAAGGCCGTAAAAAGCAGCAAAACAGAAAGAACCGCTATCAAAGCTTTTTTCATTTTCATATCTCTCCTTTTTCGGTTACCCGTCACGCGGGCTGTTCTTATTATACCCATTTATGGGACAGAATGCAAGATGTAAACCGGGCAAATTGCATTCCTTTTGCTGCAAAAAGACAAACGAAATGGGAACGCAATCACGTCCCCGTTTCGTTACTGCAGCGCGTTAAGGACTGCTCGCAGCGTTCGCCTTTGGTTATCGTCCAGCATCGGCGCAAGCAACCGGTATGTTTCCTCCATGGATGCAGCGTTCAGTTCTCCGTTTCGTTTTTGCTCGGCAGTCAGTCTTTGCAGCGTTTCCCACAGCTCGCCCTTGGATTGCTTTCGAAAATATTCATAATCCTCTGTCAGCAATGTCGATCACCTCCGTCCGTATTGTATGCGATAGACACATAAACCGTGCGGCTCGCATAGAATGTGGATGGAGGTGGATTATGTCTTTTCGTCAAACCATATTACCCGACAGCAAAACGAGTGACGCCGCCACAGCACTCGGCCGCTTTATTCGAGAGGAATACGGACGCAACGGCGTGCGGATGTATCTGTCCTTTCTACAGGAAATGTTTCCGTCGGAGTGGAGCAAAAGCATTGCAGACGCGCTTGCATCACCGATGCCTGTTCCGAGCGCACCGCCACGGCAAAGTGAAACGCCGCCGATGCCGCCGATCCCGCCGCCGGAGCCACCGCGGGGAAGCGGGAAGCCGGATATGGAAAAGATGCTCCGCCTTGTGCAGCTGATGGGAAATCTTAAATGAGGTGTCCTGTTCGGCATATATAATAGAAGGAGAGGCGTATTTTGCAACGGAATACTTTGTAAAAAGCGTTACACAGATCGCAAGCAGCGTTCGGTGCAACGCTTTTGCTTTATGATAAAACGCGTTCCGCCAACATAAAACGAACAGGATCATTGCTTTGTGAGAAATATTCGATAGATAGAAAATTCATGAAAATTTGTGAATAGATCGTAAATAATTTTTTAATCAAATTTGTCTAAGCATATTGCAATGAGTAAATTCTTGTGTTAAAATAAGTTGAATGTTACTGGAAGTGTATCATGAACTTCTTGATGCCACGAAAGCGTTCGCGAAAACGGTTTTCAGCGGTTTTTCGTGAAGCGCAACAAAAGGTATCCGATACGGTTAGTACCGCATTTTAGACCGTTTATTGATGCCTTTATAGACGGTGCGTTTGATACGTATTATTAGTACTAAAGACGCGTGCCTGTCCGATTGTGCATATGCGAAACGGAAGAGTTGAAAAATAGTTCGGGACGAAATACGGGAACATAAGAAAAACATATAGCTATAATAAAAGCCGTATAGAACATGCGTACATAGTAAATTTAAATAGGACATCTGACGAAATACTTGATCGTAGAAAGGAACTAATATGACAAAGAGACTGCTTTCCTTCTTTCTCAGCGTTCTGATGCTTCTTTCGATGGTTCCGGTGGATGCGATTGCCGATACGGTAGATACAAATTCGCCATCGGAAACTCTGGAAGAAACGGTGGAACAAACGTCCGAAAACGTGTCGGAAACCACTGATTTTCCGACGCAGGATCCGGAAAATAACCCTGCTGAAGAGGCAGGGCTAAATGACGTTCCCACAGAAACGGAAAATGGAACCGCTGCTGGCTCTTCGTTAAATAATAATGAAGAAAATGCCAATGCGAATGAAACGCCTGCAGCCGAGCCTGCGACGGGATCCGAACCTGTGGAAACGGAGCCTACCGAGGAGGGAACACCCGAGCAGGCGCCGGCAACTGACGTTACTCCTGCAGCCGATCCTGCAGCTGACGTAGCGCCTGCAGCCGACCCTGCAGCAGATGTAACACCTGCAGCTGACCCTGCGACGAATGTAACGCCTGCAGCCGATCCTGCAGCGGATATAACAACTGCGACTGAACCCAAGGCCGAGGAACCGACCGAGGAGAATCAACCGCCTGTTGCTGATCGCGAAATGAATGTCGGCGAAGCCGTGAGCGGCACGCTGACCAAGGACGCGCCGACGATGACAATCCGTTTGTTTGTGAACAGAAATACAAACCTCATGTTCACTTTGAACGGTGCGGCGGCTGTATCCGTGCAGCATGAGCAGAGCGGTCTGAACGTATCCCTGCGCGGCAAGCTTGACGAAAACGCACAGTGGACGGAAGTCGAACGCGAGCTTTCGGCGTTGTCCGGCAGCTACTATATTACCGTTACACTCTTGGATGAAGAGCCGACGGCTGATTTCTCTCTCCGCGTGAGCGAAGTCGTGCCTGAGCCGATTGAGACGACTGAGCCGACAGAGCCTGTCACACCGACAGGTGAGCCGAACGAAACGACTGAGCCGACAGGTGAACCGACAGAGCCGGTCGCACCGACAGGTGAGCCGAACGAAACGACTGAGCCGACAGGTGAACCGACAGAGCCGGTCGCACCGACAGGTGAGCCGAACGAAACGACTGAGCCGACAGGTGAACCGACAGAGCC
>CAMHJE010000095.1:0-9161 GCA_946185305.1 uncultured Clostridia bacterium
AGTTCGACCGGTATTATAACGTATAACCAGCCATGCCGGAGAGGAAGCACATCATGCCGGAAAAGCAAACCGAAACGGGCAAGGGAGAGGGAGCGCGCCGTCCCCGTCTTGCATTGCCGTGGTACGGGAAAACGCTGCTCTTTTTAGCCGTCTTTATCCTGTTTTTCAGCCTGTTCGTCGTGCCGATGGGGATCGGCAACGCGATCAATACGCTGATGAACACCGCATACTATATCCTGATGAACACGGTGTTCTATATCATGGCGATCGCCGTGATCGCGGGCGCGATCTCCGAACTGTTTTCGGAATACGGCGTCGTCGAGCTGATGAACCGGCTGCTGTCGCCGCTGATGAAGCCGCTGTTCGGCATGCCCGGCGCATCGGCGCTCGGCATTATCACCACGTACCTTTCGGATAATCCGGCGATTCTGACGCTCGCTGGGGATCGAAAATTCCGCCGTTATTTCAAACGCTATCAGGTCCCGGCGCTTACAAACCTCGGCACCGCGTTCGGCATGGGACTGATCGTGACAAGCTCGATGCTCGCGCTGTCCAACCGGCTCGGCGGAGGCGTCGCGTGGGCAACGCTGTGCGGCAATATCGGCACGGTCGTCGGCGCAATTGTCAGCACCCGGCTGATGCTGCATTTCACCAAGAAAGCGTTCGGCCCCGATGCGCCGGACAGCACGGAGGATATTCCGGAGGAAGCCGCGCCGGAGGAGAAGCCGCACGGCTTTCTGCGGATGCTCAGCGCCCTGATGGAGGGCGGCAAAAAAGGCGTCGATCTCGGCCTTGCGATCATTCCGGGCGTGCTTGTGATCTGCTCCGTTGTGATGATGCTGACCTACGGCGCGCCGGAGGGCGGCGTCTATACCGGCGCTGCCAAGGAGGGCATTGCGCTGCTTCCGAAGATCGCGGATTGGACAGGGTTCCTCTTAAAGCCGCTGTTCGGGTTCTCGTCCGGCGAGGCGCTGGCGATTCCGGTCACGGCGCTCGGCTCGGCGGGCGCGGCGCTGTCCATGGTGACGCAGCTCGTCGCGGATGGGCAGGTCAGTCTCAACGATATCGCGGTGTTCACGGCGATCTGCATGTGCTGGAGCGGCTATCTGTCCACACACGTTTCGATGATGGACGCCTTAAAGTGCAACCGCTTCACCGGCAAGGCGATCCTGTGCCACACCATCGGCGGCGTCGCCGCGGGCGTGACCGCGCATTGGCTGTTCGTTTTGCTGGCGATGCTGCTGCATTTGCCGATGTAAAGCTGAAAATAGACGGAATATTGGTCGAAAAAGAACGCAAATACTGTTGCGTTCTTTTTTGTTAAATGGTATAATCTATGTAAAATCTCCGCAAATATGGAACAAAGGGGAGGATTGTCATGGACATTCAAAAGCCGGCGGTAGCCGGAACGTTGGAATCGAGCGACGCGCTCATTTCGGTAGAGCCGGGCGGGAACGGCATCGAGCTGACGCTGACTTCCAGCGTCATGAACCAATACGGGCGGCAGATCAAGGAAACCGTGCTGTCCACGCTCGACCGGCTCGGCGTCAAAAACGCCAAGGTCAACGTCGTGGACAAGGGGGCACTGGACTGCACACTGAAGGCTCGCGTGGAGTGTGCGGTGTTCCGCAGCTGCGACGCATCCGACAAGAACATTCCGTGGGGAGGTGTGATCCAATGATCCCAAGACCCAAGCCCGAGCGGTTCCGTCTGCGCCGCACGATGATGTTCATGAATGCGCAGAAACCCGGTCTGATCAAGGATGCCTACATCTACGGATGCGACAGCATCATGCTCGACCTGGAGGATGCGGTGGCCGAGAATCAAAAGGATGCCGCGCGCTTCTCGCTGTATCATGCGCTGAAAACGATTGACTACGGCGATACCGAGGTCATTGTGCGCATCAACGGCCTCGATACCCCGCATTGGCAGGAGGATATCCGCGTCTGCGTCGCGGGCGGTGCCGACGGCATCCGTATCGCCAAGTGCGAGAGCGCACAGGATGTCAAGACCGTCGAGGCTGCCGTGGAAGCCGCGGAAAAGGAATTCGGCGTCGAGATCGGCAGAACGCTGCTGATGGCTGCGCTCGAAAGTCCGAAAGGCATTTTGAATGCCTATGAAATCTGCGCCGCATCGGAGCGCATGTTCGGCGTTGCGATCTCCGGCGGCGACTTCCGCAAGTGCATGCAGACGAAGCCCACGCCGGACGGCATCGACATGGTCGTTGCGCGAGGACAGATGCTGATTGCCGCGCGCGCGGCGGGCGTGCAATGCTTCGACACCGTCTTTACGAATCTGGACGACCAGGCGGGCTTTGAAGCCGAGGTGCGACAGAACAAAGCGATGGGCTTCGACGGCAAGAGTCTGATCAACCCGAAGCAGATCCGGTTTGTACACGAAACGTTCGCCCCGACCGAGAAAGAAATCGTGCAGGCCGAGCGCATCCTTCGCGCGTACAGAGAACAGAGCGCGGCGGGCGTCGGCGTGTTTACGGTGGACGGCAAGATGATCGACATCGCGTTTATTCCGGGCGCGGAGCGCACATTGAAACTGGCGCGTGCCTGCGGCATGTATGAGGGGGATCTGGTATGAAAAACTATGTCGGAAGAGAAATCCCGGATGAGCTGCTTGTGAATGGCAAAGAGGTCTATCAGGGCAAGAACTACATGGATGGCAAGTACCTCCAAAAGGCCGCGCCCCGTACCCGTCGCTATGAAAAGCCGCAGGAGAGCAAGCTCGTTGCAACGCTTGCCGACGCCCTGCGCCAATGCGGCGCCAGGAGCGGCATGACGTTTTCGTTCCATCACCACCTGCGCGACGGCGATTTCGTTGTGAATATGGTGATGAAGGCTGCGATCGAGGAGCTCGGCCTCGACAATCTCACAATCGCCGCCTCCAGTCTCGGCGCCGCGCACGACCCGATTGCCGATTATATCGAGCAGGGCAAGGTCGTCGGTATCCAGACGAGCGGCATCCGCGGCCGCATGGGCGAGGTCGTTTCGGCGGGCAAACTGAAGACCCCGGCGATCATCCGTTCTCACGGCGGCCGTCCGCGTGCCATCGAGGGCGGCGAGGTGCATATCGACATCGCGTTTATCGCCGCGCCGACAGCCGACGAGGTCGGCAACTGCCGCGGCATCGGCGGCAAATCCAACTGCGGTTCGATGGGCTATGCGATGACCGACGCCAAGTACGCCGATCATGTCGTCGTCGTCACCGATTGCTTAGTGGATTTCCCGAATATGCCCGCTTCCGTCGAGGCGATCGACGTGGATGCGGTCGTGGTTGTGGATTCCATCGGCAACCCGAAGAAGATCGCGTCCGCCGCCGCGCGCATTTCGCAGAATCCGCGCGACCTGATGATGGCGGAAAACGTTGCCAAGGTCATTGCCGCAACGCCGTATTTTAAGGACGGTTTCTCATTCCAGACCGGCGTGGGCGGGCCGAGCCTTGCCGCCAACCTGTTCCTTGAAAAGTACATGGATGAGCGGAATATCAAGATGGGCTGGGCCATCGGCGGCATCTGCGGCCCGATGGTCGAACTGTTGAAGAAGGGCAAGGTCGGCAAGGTCATCGACGTGCAGGACTTCGATCTTGACGCCGTCAACAGCATCCATCAAACCCCGAACCACTTTGAGATGAGCGCAAGCCAGTATGCGAACCCGGCCAACAAGGGCGCGTTCGTTAATAAACTGGACTTTGTCGTGCTCGCCGCGCTCGAAATCGACACCGGCTTCAACGTCAACGTGCTGACCGGTTCGGACGGCGTCCTTCGCGGCGCGCCCGGCGGGCACCCCGATACGGCGGCGGGCAGCAAGTGCTGCATCATCGCCACGCCGCTGATTCGCGGCAGAATGGCGACCGTGTGCGAGCATGTCGTAACCGTCACGACGCCGGGCGATTGCGTGGACGTTCTCGTGACCGATTACGGCATTGCTGTGAACCCGCTGCGTCCCGATCTGATCGAGTGCCTCGATCAAGCGGGCATTCCGCATGTCTCCATCGAATCGCTGAAGGAAAAGGCCTACAGCCTCGTCGGCCGTCCCGACGATCTCCAATGGGAGGACAAGGTGGTCGCCGTGCTCGAAGCGCGCGACGGCACGATTTTGGACGTTGTCCGCAAGATCAAGCCGTATACGCTTGATTGATTCCCGGTCATTTGCTTCTCCCGCGCCGAACGGTGCGGGAGGAGCCGTTATACCCGCTGCTCCGAAGCCGCGCTTCGGGTTCAGAGACATCATCCGAAAATCCAAACAAGGGGGAGTAAACATATGAGTGATGTCGTAGTCGGTATTTTGGGACTTGTCACGATCATAGCAATCGTCGTCATGCTGTTCCGAAGCAAAACGCAGCCCGCGATCGCGTTCATCGTGTTCCCGGCGATCCTTGGCCTGATTCTCGTGATCTTCGGCCGCTACACCTTCGACGATCTGGCGACGATGATCAAATCGGGCTTTTCGAGCACCGGGCCGACCGCCGCGCTGTTTGTGTTCTCGGTGCTGTATTTCGGCATCATGACCGACGCGGGCATGTTTGACGTGATCATCGGCAAGCTGATGAAGCTCGTCGGCGATAACGTCATCGGCGTTGCGGTCGTCACCGCGATCATTGCGCTCGTCGGCCACCTCGACGGCGGCGGCGCGTCCACGTTCTGTATCGTTGTACCGGCCATGCTGCCGGTGTATAAGCGGATGCACATGCGCCCGACCACGCTGCTGCGCATTGCGGTTTTGGCGATGGGCGTTCTGAACCTGATGCCGTGGGCCGGACCGACAATGCGCGCCGCGTCCGTGCTCGGCATCGAAGCCGGTTCGCTGTGGCAGACGATCCTGCCGATTCAGATTTTCGGTATCGTCCTTGCGCTTGCCCATTCTGTTCTTGCCGGCTGGCAGGAAAAGCGTCGCGGCGCAGGTCTGCACGGCAAGCTCGCCGAGACCGAGGGCGTCATTGAAATGGAGGAGAAGGTGGAGGAGGCCAAGGAAAACGAGCTGGCCCGTCCGAAGCTGTTTATCTTCAATATCCTGCTTACGATCGCAGTCATTGCCATGCTGATCTGGGACGTGTTTCCGAGCTATGTCCCGTTCATGCTCGGCCTTGCGATTGCGCTGTTCGTCAACTACGGCTTCTCCGCCAAGATGCACAAGAAGCTGATCAACCTCCACGCCGGCCCCGCGCTGATGATGTGCTCGACGCTGATGGGCGCGGCGGTGCTGATGGGCATTCTGACCACGAGCATCGGCGCCGACGGCAAAGCCATCTCCGCCAAGGTCATGGAGCTGCCCGCCGACGCGATCCCGTCCGTCGTGCGCTGCCTTGCCAACATCGTTTCCTCGATCCTGCCGCACGCGCTCGGTCAGCATCTGCCGCTGATCATCGGCATCCTGTCCGTGCCGCTGGCGCTCGCGTTTGATACCGACAGCTACTTCTACGGCATGCTGCCCGTCATGATCGGCATCGGTCAGGCGTTCGGCGTCAATGCGCTGCCCATTGCGGTCGCCATGGTCGTTTGCCGCAACTGCGCGACGTTCATCTCTCCGATGGTTCCCGCGACGCTGCTCGGCACCGGCCTTGCCGAAGTCGATATCAAGGATCATATCAAGGCCAGCTTCCTGTATGTCTGGGGCTTCTCGATCCTGTGCATGCTCTTTGCCGCCATCGTCGGCATCATGCCCCTGTAAGCCCGTAACCGCTTCGTCCCGGTGCTCCTTCGGGGGCATCGGGACTTTTCGCATGCAAAAATGGCAAAAGCCCTTTTCTTTTGCCTCGTTTTTTGTTATGCTGTTCGCATCATGATAGGAGGTATCCGCATGGGCAATACGCTGTGCGCCATATCAGCATCCGACACGCGCGCCAACCGGCAGGTGGACGCGCTGCTGCAAAGCGTCGGCATCAAGCGCGACGGAAATTTAGACTACACCTGCGGCATCTTCGACGACGACTGGCGGCTGATCGCCACCGGCAGCTGTTTCCACAACACGATCCGCTGCCTTGCCGTCGCCGCCGACCGGCAAGGGGAGGGCCTGCTCAACGAGATCGTGTCGCATCTTGTCGAGGCGCAGTCTATGCGCGGCAATACGCACCTGTTCCTGTATACCAAGCCCCAAAGTGCCAAGTTCTTTACGGATATCGGCTATGCGGAAATCACCCGAACCGCCGATCTCGTTTTCATGGAAAACCGCAGGAACGGCTTTTCGTCGTGGCTTGAATCCCTTGCAGACCATGCTTCGTCGGGTCGCACCGCGGCGATTGTGATGAACGCCAATCCGTTTACCTTAGGCCACCGGCATTTGGTCGAAACCGCCGCAAGGGAAAACGATACCGTGCACCTGTTTCTGCTCTCCGAGGAGGCGGGCCCAATCCCGTTTTCCGTGCGAAAACGGCTCGTCACGCAAGGCGTTGCCGATTTGAAAAACGTGCTTTTGCACGACTCCGGCCCTTATATCATCAGCGCGGCCACGTTTCCGAGTTACTTTCTGCCCGATCAGGATACCGTCATCAGGGCGCATGCCGAGATGGATTTGAATATCTTTATCCGCATTGCCGCACGGCTCGGCATCACGACGCGCTATGTCGGCGAGGAACCCACAAGCCGCGTCACTTCGCTGTATAACGAAACGATGGCACAGCTTTTGCCCGCGCACGGCATCGAATGTCGGATTCTGCCGCGCTTTGCGGTCGACAATCAGCCGGTCAGCGCCAGCTCCGTCCGGCAGGCAATCCATGACGGCAGACTGGACGACGTTGCTTCTATGCTGCCGCAGACAACGCTTGCCTATTTTCGTTCCGACGAGGCAAAGCCCGTAGCTGCGGCGATCCGAAGCATGAGCGAGGTGAAGCACTATTGAACCGTGAAGTGACCTTGTCGGACGTTCTCGCCGCCCGCGAAGCCCGCGTGCTGCGGCAGCAGCGGCTGCTTTCAGCGTTCCATACCCCGGTGCTTTCCTTTTCGATGAACATTGCCGGGCCGGTCAAAACTTCGCCCGCCATCGAACGCGCGTTTCGATGGGGCAGCGAACGGCTGCTGACCGGTCTTGCACAAAACCGTCTTGCCGTGCTTACCGCAGAAGACATACAAGCCATAACCGGTCCGGAACTGACAGCGGCCGTACAGGCCGATGCCCTCACCTTAAAACGCCTTTGCGTCGCGGCAGAGGATGAAACGCCGCTCGGACGGCTGTTCGATATGGATGTGATCGGCACAGACGGGCAAAAAATAGATCGTTCGGCGGTAGGGGCAGGCGAGCGAGGCTGTATCGTTTGCGGCAAACCGGGACGCGATTGTGCGTCGCGGCGTCTGCATACCGTTCCGGAATTGCAGACAGCCACCGCACGCCTGATCCAAACACATTTTGCATCCGTTGACGCGGCACAGGTTGCCGACATCGTGACGGAGGCGCTGCTGTGTGAGGTCTATACGACGCCGAAGCCCGGCCTTGTCGATCTTGCCAACACCGGCAGCCACCGCGACATGACGGTACAGACGTTTGAAGCAAGCGCCGAGGCTCTGCGCCCGTATTGGCGCGACTGTATGCGTATCGGCATCGAAACCGCAAACGCCTCTGCACCGGAAACGTTTCGTCTTTTGCGAAAACGCGGTTTAGAAGCGGAGCATACCATGCTTGCCGCGACGGGAGGCGTCAACACGCATAAAGGTGCGATTTTTCTGCTCGGAATCTTGTGCGGCGCAGTCGGCCGGCTGTGGATGGCAGAACAGCCGTTTGCTTCCGTAGAATCGCTTTGCAACGAAAGCGCGGCCATGACAGCGCCCGTTTTGGCCGAGGAATGGGAGAGCATAAAAGCAAATCCGCCCGAGCACCTCACGACCGGACAGCGGCTGTATCTGGAAGCCGGTATCACCGGTGCGCGCGGCGAATCTATGGGCGGGTTTATGACGGTACGGCAGTTCGGCTTGCCGGTCTATCGTGCTGCGCGGCGCAGCGGCCTTTCCGAAAACGACGCCGCTGCAGTAACATTGCTGTATCTGCTCGCAAACGGTACCGATACCAATATGATCGCGCGCGGCGGTTTTGCCGCAGCTGCGCGTGCGACCGATGCGGTACGCGTCCTGCTGCAGGAAACGCCGTATCCGGACACGGCGCAGATAGAGACGCTCAATGCTTCGTTCGTCCGGCAAAATCTTTCGCCGGGTGGGAGCGCGGATCTGCTTGCCGTTACGCTGTTTCTGGAAAAACTGACCAATCTAAACGAATAGGAAAAGATGGGCCGTGCCGCAGGGCGCGGCCTTTGTCTTGGCTATAAAACCCTTCGTCCATGCTTTGCGGACACGCGATTTCTCCCCCATAAAAGAATAACGGATTACCAAAATATATTTTGAAAACGCCCGAAAAACGGCGTTTTTCCTCTTGCATAACGTGTAAATTGCGCGTAAAATACGAATGGGATTACCAGTATGATACAGGAGGCTGAACGAAAATTATGATCCGGTATTTGCAGCAGCCCTGTCGGTGGACAGGCGGCGCGCCGCAGGCGGTAGAGGCGCAGAGCGACACATCGGGACGGAACGGCACCATCGCGTATCAGATCATGAACGCACACCATGCCGACCGGGGCGACGGGGTATTTCATATCCGCTTCGATGCGCTCGTTTCGCACGATATCACGTATGTCGGCATTATCCAGACGGCCCGTGCAAGCGGACTTAAGGAATTTCCGGTACCGTTTGCCATGACCAACTGCCACAACAGCCTTTGCGCCGTCGGCGGCACGATCAACGAGGACGATCATGTGTTCGGCCTGTCCGCCGCCAAGAAATACGGCGGCATCTATGTACCCGCCAATCAGAGCGTTATCCATTCCTATGCGCGCGAGAAATTAGCGGCCTGCGGCAGCATGATCCTCGGATCCGACAGCCACACCCGCTACGGTGCGCTCGGCACAATGGGCGTCGGCGAGGGCGGCCCGGAACTTGTCAAGCAGCTTTTGAAGAATACCTATGATGTCAAACCGCCGGAGGTCGTGCTTTGCTACGTCACCGGTAAGCCGAAAAAAGGCGTCGGCCCGCATGATTTGGCGTTGGCGCTCGTCAAAGCCACATTCAAGGACGGCTTTGTGAAAAATAAGGTTTTGGAATTTGTCGGCCCCGGTCTAAAGAACCTGCCCTACGATTTCCGCAGCGGCATCGACGTGATGACGACCGAGAC
>CAMHJE010000096.1:0-9047 GCA_946185305.1 uncultured Clostridia bacterium
TTCCCGTCAACCTATAAAGGAGTGTACGATGAAAAGAATCAGCTGTCAATACAATTTTTCTTTTTGACGTTCCATTGGTAATAATGGAATCGAATCTGCTTATCAGTTTGTTTTCATGGAGCAAGTTACGACGAACTTCTGCGGCGCGTGTCCTGTGTAGTAGAAAGGATAGCACGTCATAAATGTTGATCGCTCTTTCCTTGTCGGGATGTCTTGGCGCATCTACGGCTTTGGCTGAGGGGTTCAACCCTCATGCAGGGAACGTATCTGATGCTTGTGTATTTAGTTTTGAAGATGCTTGTGAGGTTTCTTTGTAGATCCCTCTCACTAATCAGTTGGGAAATTTTTAGGAAAAACTGAAGAAATCCGAATGTGAACTTTTTATGACGAACAGACTTGAAACTATAAATGGGAAAAGAAATGATGGGCGCATTGTAAAGAATGACGGGTTGATCGAGTATCATGAGGATCATTCAGAATACAAAAAGAACCTGCTGATTTTTCATCAACAGGTTCGCATATTTATTGATATATAGAGAAAGATGTACGGATTTATAGATTTGTAGAATTACACTGCACGATTCGGCATACGGTTGGCATATTTTGGCATACGAATTGGCATACTGCCATAAATATGCTGATTATCAGAAGTGAATAAAAAACAGAAAACGCATAAAAATACCTCGGATCGCTCCGAGGTATTTAGGGAGATATTTAATAGAGTTTTGCGCCTGCCGGGATGTGCGGATCGAGCTGCAAGAGGTTCAGCCGTTCTTCACCGTTTTCCTGATGGACCGCACTCAGCAGCATGCCGCAGGATTCGATGCCCATCATGGGACGCGACGGGAGATTGGTGATCGCCACGCAGGTTTTGCCGATGAGCTGTTCCGGCTCGTAAAAGCCGTGAATGCCCGATAAAATCACGCGATTCTCGCCGGTGCCGTCGTCCAGCGTGAACTTCAAGAGCTTCTTGCTCTTCGGTACGGCTTCGCAGGCAAGCACCTTGACTGCGCGGAAATCGGATTTACTGAACGTCTCAAAATCCACAAAATCCTGGAACAGCGGTTCGATTTCCACATTGCTGAAGTCGATTTTTTCTTCAACGGGAGCCGTTTTTTCTGCTTCCTGCGCAGCCTTGCACGCCTCCTGAGAGGGGCAGGTAAAGCAGGCGCATTCTGCATATTCGGCAGCGTTATGCACTTCTTCAGCCTGCGGCTTCTGTCCTTTCGGCTTCATGGTCGGGATTTAGAATCCATTGTTCGGCAACATCCTTTCACATCCTATAAACGCCTATAAAGAAAACCGGATACCAATGCTTATACAGCGGGTGGTGCAGCAGATATTCAAAGAACGCGCGCTGCTGGGCAACCGTCAATGCCTCTCTCGGCTCAATCTGTGAACCGTATTCTTTTTTCAGTTCTTTCATCGTCAATGCGGTAGGATTACCACGGATGATAGTGATCTTTACCTCGATGACTTCATCCGAAAGGATAAAGCCTGCAGGTGGAACAACCTCGCGGACATAGTAGGTGCCGACGGGCAGGTCGATGGACAGCGCGTAGCCATCTTTATCGGTGACCATCGTGCAGTAGAGAAGACCGCTGCCGTCGCGCACTTCATACTGAGCGCCTTCGAGCATACGACCGTCATTGCCCTCGTCTTCCTTCCACATGGCGATATTGCCCTTAAAACGCTCGTTCCAAATCGGATCGCGGTAATAATCGACATTATTGCCGGACAAAGACAGCGGATAGGATTCGGAGGAGAGGTGAATCGTATCGTCGGGGAGTTTCAGCTCGCGGAGGTAGTATTTCCCGAAGGGGAGCTTGGAGGTAGAGGTCGCAACGCCATTCGCGTCGGTGGTCAGAAGATCGACCAGCGTGTTCTTCGGGATGATGCTGATGTTTTCAGCGGTATAGAGGCCGAAGATAGCGCCTTCAAGGGGTTTTGCTTCAAACTCCATTGTGGTGGTGTTGAAGAAGTCCGTCATCTTCTTGATCTTGACCGAGGCAGGAATACGGCTGTTGGTGACCTCTACGTCACCGTACACGATAGGCGTGTTCTGATCCTTATACTCCAGATTGACGGTGCGAACGGAATCGTCGATCACATACCCAGCAGGGACGGCAGTTTCCTGGACGGTGTACTGTCCAAAAGGGAGCATTGGGGTTTCAGCGTGACCGTTGCTATCGGTGACAAGCGTCGCCACAACGGTGCCAGTGCTGTCCTTTACGACGAAGGTACAGCCGGGAAGTCCTGCGGTCTCGTAGTTGGGACGGTGGAGCTGACCGAACTCGGTCGTGGTTGCGGTGGTGCCGACAAGCGTTTCCGCAATCTTGTTGACGCGGATAACGCCCTTCGCGGTTTCGTTGTACACTTCGAGCTTTGCGGTTTCGGACGCCTTAACCAAGACCACGTTGACAAGACCGTCAATCACATACGGGCGAACCGTGGAGATCTCCTTGACGTAGTAAGTGCCGCCGTCCAGATTGTCGATCAGGACAGCACCGTCATTGCCGGTAGTAACCTCCGTGACCTTGTGCGTACAGTCAGCGTCGGAATAGACAGCGAACTTGACGCCTGCAAGGGGGACGTTGTTATCACCGAACTTCTTGATCTGGAGAGCGCCGGTCGCAGGCGTGTTTACACCGATGGAGGCCGTTGCCACAACCTGTGCCGTGGTAGCGCACAAAAAGATCTTCTGCAACGAAGAGTTCGAGGGAACATACGCCGTCATGTTTTCAAGCGCACGAGTGTCCTTGCCCGCAGCGGTGATGTTGAAGGTCTGTCCGGTCAGAGAGGAATTCGCCGTGATCGTCAGGACTTCGCCTTTGGTGCCGGAGTAACCGGTGACGGTGACGCCAGCGGGGAGCCCGGAAGTATCGAGCGTATAGCCGCTGTTGATGTTCGTCAGCTTAACCGTGGTCTGCCCGGTGAACTTGTCGCCGGACTTGGTGAGTGTCAATGCGCTGGGGGTGAACTCGATGTTGTGGGACAGCGTTTTCTTGTCTCTTGCCATCTGAAGAAGCTCATCTGCCCATTCGAGGACGTGTTCATACCCGCGCTTTGCACGGATATAGGTCGGATGCGCTTTACGGTTGGTAAAGGAGTAGCTGCCGGGCTCGCCGTTCTCGGAGAGCCAGAAGCGGATCGCGTTTGCGGTCGCCTGCCGAGCTTCGTCCTCGGTAAAACCGTCGGGCGTGTTGCAAGGGTAGCCGTACATCAGGATCGTCTGTAAGCCAGCGAGGGTGTTTGCGCCGAACACCTGAGACGGAGCGGTCGCGGTGTAGGTCGCGCCGTGGGGATTGCCGTCTGTGTGTTCAATGCAGTAGCAGACCTGACCGGTCGATTCAACCCAATGCTTTGGGGTGTTCAAGTCCTTCCACTTGGAGCCGTTGTAATACTCCAGATAGTCGAAGGCGCTGTTGGTCTGGCTCTCAATCGTGACCGTCTGCTGGAAGGGTTCTTCATCTGCCGATGCAACAGCAGGCACGAAAGAGAGCATGGTAATCAGGCACATGAACAGTGCCAAGAGTTTTGTGAGGGTGTGTTTCATGTTGGTGTTTTGTTTTCCTTTCGTGGTATGATTTTATTTTTGAGCATAAAAATAGCTCCCGATTGTTGCTCATGCACTCGGAAGCGTGGTCGGTTTGGCGCGGGTTTTATACCGTGCCGGGAATGGAGGAACGGTCTCGGCAATAGCTGCCGGATTCACAACACCCTCCGAAGAGAAAAATGGGATAGGAGGAATGAGCATGGCAGCATGGGATGTGGCGCTAATACTGAATTCGTTTCTTCGGAAGGTGATTGTTTCTCTTAGAAGTCATAGATGGGGATTGTTCGAGGGAGAGAGTCAACGCTCCTGCTCCCGCTTACGATCCAAATGCCGTTTGTAGTATTGGAGCGCTTCTATGACGAACTTTGTGGTTCGCTCATAGGAAATGTCGCTCGGCATATACTGTTTCAGTTCCTCATATTTGAAGCTGATCTTGGGACGCTGGTTCGGCTTTTCCTCCATCATGATGGATTCAATCACTTCGGGGTTGAGCTTGCCTTCCTTTGAAAAGTTCCGCATCTTGATCGCCTGCGCATGGGAAGGTGTGGCGTCCGCCTCGTCAATGGCGGCAATGAGGTCTTGCTGTTCGATGTCGTTCAGGTACGATAGTTCAACGGCTGGACGCATGGCAATCTTGCCTTCGTCCACCATTTGCAGAAGATCGGGGGCAAGTTCCGTGAGGCGAATATAACGTCTGATTTGGTCTTGGCTTTCGCCAACAGCTTCAGCAAGAATTTCGCGTGAAGTCTTGTTTTTTAGATCACCAGCATAATTATGTGCCACTGGCACATAATTTTCAGTAGCAACGTTTTTAGACGGTCTACCAGGCATTCTTCGCAATGCTTCATATCGCATTTTATACGCCATTGCTTTCTCGCTCGGGAGACTGTAGGAGCGCTGCAAGTTGGAATCGACCATGAGGAGTATCGCTTCATCCCGCGTCAGTTCCTTGATTTCCGCAGGGACGGTTTCAAGCCCCGCAAGCTCACACGCCTTGATGCGTCTGTGACCGGAAACGGTCTCGTATCTGTCATCCTCTTTCCTGCGGAGTGTGACCGGCGTAATGACGCCGCGCTCCTTGACGCTTTCGACAAGCTGATCCATATCCTCGTCCATACGGACTTGGAACGGGTGATCGGGGAACTCGTCGATCTCGGAAAGAGGAATGGCGTAGATGCGAGGCAGGCGGTTTTCTTTTCGCTCCTGCTCGTTCATGAACAATTCTTCGTAATTGTCCAGACCGAGATCAATCGGTTTTCGCTGTTTAGATGCCATACGACAGCACCTCGTCAATCAGATCCTCGTATGCCGCGGTGACCTTGCCGGTGCGATTGTGCCTGTAGATACTGACGCCCATCTGACTGCACTCGGCAACCTTCACCGAGCGGGGGATGACTGTATCGAAGATGCGGACACTGGTGCTGTCTTGGAGGGCCTGCATGATCTCTTTCGCGTTCTTCGTGTAGATGTCTGCACAGGTCAGCAGAATACCGTCGATCTTCAGCGTGGGATTCAACACACGCTGCGTCTTGGAGATCGTGCGAAGTAGAACATTCAACCCCTTCGTCGAGAGGTACGCAGGATGACACGGAATGATTACGCTGTCAGCGGCGACGAGCGAATTGAGCGCCACCAATCCAAGGGAGGGGAGACAGTCGATCAGGATGTAGTCATACTCTTCCCGAAGGGAATCCAGCACGGCTTTGAGAATGAACTCGCGATTGGGGAGTGAGGTCAAAGCGGTGCTGACGCCGGAGAGCTCATGGTTGCTGGGAATGAAGTCCACGCCTTCCCGGTTATGGAGGATGGCGTCGTGCGGGTCGATGGGTCGATTCATAACAACTCCGTACATGAGGGAAGCGAGCGAGAGATGGATGCTGTCCAGATCATGCTCGCCGAGGCTGACGGTCAAGCTGCCCTGGGAGTCTGCGTCTACGAGCAGGACTTTCTTCTTTCTGCGGGCAAGACCGATGCCGAGGTTCAAAGCGGTCGTCGTCTTTCCGACGCCGCCCTTCTGGTTGATGATGGAAATGATTTTTGCGTATTTCATGTTGGTTTTTGTTTCCTTTCGTTTTTTGTTCTATTGTGGGATCGTTTTCTGAAGGTTGCACCGACGATCCCGAGACGGTGCTTTTGATTAGTCATGCGTATTATTCGTTCTCAACCCCCATACGCTATGGGAAGCAATCAGACTCCTGTCAGCGTTCAGGATCATGGGAATCTCACCCCGGCTGGGTTCTCCAGCCGCTCCGTAGAGAAGTATCATTGTCCGCGCTGCAATGGTCATCGCCTGCCGGTAGCTACCCGGGTTACCGTCGTATAAATGTTTTTCGCTCGCTTCCTTTCGGAAGGTCTTGGCGCATCTACGGCTTCGGCTCGTATTACAGGGAACGTATCTGATTGCCTGTGTATTCAGTTTTGAAGGTGCTGAGGAGGTGTTTCGTAAAAAACCCTCTCACCCCACGTTTGGTAATTTTTTTTGAAAAAGGAGAAAATTTCTTTGTGAACTTTTTGTGACGTGCGGATTTGCCGTGTTGAATTGGCGTGAGAAAGAAGCACGGTGAAGAAGTGATATGTAGGGAAATGGTATGGACACATCTGATAAGAGTGAGTAAGTGATACAAAAAAGAACCTGCTGATTCTTCATCAACAGGTTCGCACATTCATTGAGTATTAGAGAAAGTTATGCGGATTTATAGATTTTCAGAATTGCATCGCGCGATTTGGCATACGGTTGGCATATTTTGGCATACGAATTGGCATACTGCCACAAATACGCTGATTATTGGAAATGAATAAAATACAGAAAAAGCATAAAAATACCTCGGATCGCTCCGAGGTATTTAGGAAGGTTTTTTAATAGAGTTTTGCGCCTGCGGGGATGTGCGGATCGAGCTGCAGGAGGTTCAGCCGTTCTTCGCCGTTTTCCTTATGGATCGCGGAGAGCAGCATACCGCAGGACTCGATGCCCATCATGGGACGCGGCGGGAGGTTCGTGATCGCCACACACGTCTTGCCGATCAACTGCTCCGGCTCGTAAAAGCCGTGAATACCCGATAAAATCACGCGATTTTCGCCTGTGCCGTCGTCCAGCGTGAACTTCAAGAGCTTCTTGGACTTCGGTACTGCTTCACAGGCAAGAACCTTGACCGCGCGGAAATCGCTCTTGGAGAAGGTCTCAAAGTCGACGAAATCCTTGAACAGTGGCTCGATCTCAACATTGGAGAAGTCGATCTTCTCCTCGGCGGGAGTCGTTTGCGCCGCTTCCTGCGCAGCCTTGCATGCCTCCTGAGAGGGGCAGGTAAAGCAGGCGCATTCGAAATCGGAGGACGCTTCCGGAGCAGTTTCGGATATGCAATCTTTATGCACATCATTGGTTCCTTTGTTCTTGCCGACTGGTTTCATTGTCGGGAAACTATTTGCAAATCTGGAGTTACTCGGCATAAATCGGTATTTCCCGTATTATCAGGCTTTTTTTCAAAGGGGCAAAAGTCATAAATCGTCATAAATCGGCATATCTTTTGCAAAATTGGTGTACGATTTGGTGTACTGGTGTATTCTGTCAATGAATAGGATGGCCAAATTTAGGTCAGAGGGTGTTACTGGATAATTGTTCAGAGAAAATTTACATCGACATATTGACAAGCGTCTATGTGTGCGATATGATAAGTACATCTTGGAGGTGTACAACGTGAGTCTTAGGGAAGATGCAAGAAGAATAAAGGCTTTAACCGACGAGAATCGTCTGGCCATCATGCTCGCACTGCAGCATGGAGAAAAGTGCGGATGCGTTCTCTTAGAGGAATTGAATATCACGCAGCCTACCTTATCACACCATATGAAGATCTTATGGGATAGCGGCCTTGTAATCGGTCGCAAGGAAGGCAAATGGATGTACTACTCTATTTCGCCGGAAGGAGTATCCTCGTTTCGTGAAATGATCGGCTCCTATGCTCGATGTGATTGTGAAAGCGGTACGGTTACAACGCAGAGCTGCTGTAAAACCTCTGAATAAGACAAGCATTTTTTTAGGCAGTCCTTGATGGAGTGCCTATATAAAAACCATACGCATAGATACATTCGAATGTATCAAACTAATGGGTGGTGTTATGTGGACATTTATTCAAGATGAAATCCTTGGCATGAAATGGCTTAACAGATTGATAGGGCGGTTACTATCACTGTGTGGCTTGGACATTGAAAGCAAGGTCGGCGGTAGCGTTCAGTTCTTTCTTTATGACACTATAAAGATTATGGTGCTGCTGGGAATTCTGATCCTTCTGATTTCATATATACAGAGTTTCTTCCCTCCGGAGAGGAGCAAGAGAATCCTTGGACGATTCAATGGTATCGGCGCAAGAATCATCGCTGCGTTGCTCGGTACGGTGACGCCGTTTTGCTCATGCTCGTCGATACCGTTGTTCATCGGCTTTACGAGCGCAGGCCTGCCGCTGGGTGTAACGTTCTCTTTTCTGATTTCTTCACCTATGGTTGATCTTGGCTCTCTTGTTCTACTAATGAGCATATTCGGCTGGAAGGTCGCTATTGTATACGTTGTGCTGGGTTTGGTAATCGCCGTTGCTGGTGGTACCTTAATCGAAAAGCTGCATCTGGAGAATCAGGTTCAGGAATTTATCAGAAACGGAAAAGCAATGGACCTGCCGCAGGAAGAACTGCATTTCAAAGACCGCATTAAATATGCGTGGGAGCAGGTCACATTTACGGCAAAGAAAGTCTTTCCGTATGTTTTGATCGGTGTTGGAATTGGTGCTGTAATCCACAACTGGATTCCGGAGGATTGGATCGTCACAGCACTTGGAAGTAATAATCCATTCGGCGTTGTGATTGCTACGGTGCTGGGGGTCCCAATGTATGCTGATATATTCGGTACCATACCGATTGCCGAAGCCCTTTTATCCAAGGGTGCATTACTTGGAGTAGTCCTATCCTTTATGATGGGCGTTACTACGCTGTCCCTGCCGTCGATGATAATGCTAAAAAAAGCAGTCAAGGCAAAACTGCTGGGCATTTTCATTGCTATTTGTTCCGTTGGAATTATCCTTGTCGGATATTTCTTTAATGCAATTCAAAACCTATTATTCTAAGGAGGAAGAAAAATGTTGTTATTTGGAAAGAAGAAGGAAAAGAGCGAACAGCCTACTTGTTGCTGCAACAGTGCCAATACTACGACAGCAGTTTCGGAGAATGAAACTGCAAGTGAATGTTGTGGAAAACCGGTAGAGGGCATATGTTGTATAAAGGTATTAGGCTCAGGTTGTAAATCTTGTCACCAGCTCTATGAAAACGTCAAGGAGGCTGTGAGCAAACTTGGTATCGATGTTGAAGTAGAATACATCACCGATATGGAAAAGGTCATGTCTTACGGCGTAATGAGTATGCCTGCACTTGTTGTAAATGAAAAGGTGGTCTCTGTAGGTAGAGTGTTGAAAGCGTCAGAAATTGAAAAAATGCTTTGAAGCAAAAAACGCCT
>CAMHJE010000097.1:0-8797 GCA_946185305.1 uncultured Clostridia bacterium
TTGTGACGACCAAGAAAGGCGCGATCCGTTCGATGCCGAACCGCGGCGAGATCGACGCGATTCTGAAAAAGGCATAATCTTTCGAAAAAACAACCGCTCCGCATGCTCGCGGGGCGGTTTTGTCTTTGGGGATGGCGGCGGGGCCTTTACCCCTGCGCCTCCACTTCCGGATACTGCTGCATATACCGATGCCGGACGCGCAGAGAGAACGTAAAGTGCAGGGCGGCGGTCAGCGCCCACGAGATCGGATAGGACAGGTAGACCGTTGTAAGCGTCGGATACAGCGGCACAACCGTCCAGATCCACAGCAGGCGGAATGCGCAGGTGCCGATCAAGCTGATGATCGTAGACGTGAACGACCGGCCGAGCCCGCGCAGGATGCCGGAGCCGACCTCCATCCATGCCAGCAGGAAATACGGGATTATCATGACGTACATGCGCGTATACGCCGCGTCGATGGCAAGCGGATCGGTCACGTACAGCGACAGCAGCGGATCGCGGAACACAAGCAGCACCGCCGAAACGACGAACGCGATGATCGTTGTGACAAGGTAACAATTCCGCATGACCGAGCCGATGCGCTTGAACTTGCCCGCACCGTAATGCTGACTGGTAAACGTGACGGCGGCCTGATAGACCGAGTTCGTCGCTGTATAGGCAAAGCCCTCCAAGCTGCTGCCCGCCGCGTTGCCGTCGATGATCGCGGAGCCGCCGGGGCACGATGCGTTATTGATCGAGATGATCGCGGACTGGATCAGCATATTCGACAGCGAAAACAGCGCGCCCTGCAGGCCTGCGGGCAAACCGTCGCGCACGATCTCATAGAACGCGCGTTTTTCGATCCGCAGCTTTTTCAGCTCGAGCTTCACCATGCCCTCGTCGCGCATCAGCACGACGCCGAGTGCGATCACGGAAACGGCGTTGGACAGCACTGTGGCATACGCGACCCCGTCCACGCTCATGCCGCACACAAGCACGAAGAACAGGTTCATCACGACGTTCAATAGCCCGGTCGCGGTGAGGATGAACAGCGGCGTGCGCGTATCGCCCTTGGCGCGGAGGATCGCAATTTCATAGTTGGCGACCGCCATAAACGGCGTGCCCGCAAAATAGATGCGCGTATACAGCGTCGCAAGATCGAGGATATGCCCCTCGTCGCCGAGCAGCATCAAAACAGGGCGGCTGATCACAAGCCCGATCCCCATGCAGATCGCGCCGAAGATCGCCGCCATGACCAGCGACGTATGCACGGCAGCCTGCACCTGTTCTCGGTCGCCCTTGCCGATACAGCGCGCGACAACGACGTTGGTGCCGACCGAAAAGCCCATAAAGATGTTCAGAATCAGATTGATGAACGCGCTCGTCGTGCCGATGGCGCCGATGGCGCCATCCACGCCGGACATGCCCGCGACGATCATATCCGCCGCGTTATAGAACACCTGCAGTAAGTTCGTTGCCATCAAGGGCAGCGCAAACAGAAAGACCTTGCCGAGCAAAGGTCCTTCCAATAGGTTCAGCTCTCCACCCTTGGCGGAACGATGCAAAAAGTTATGTCCCTGTCGAATCGGGTTCGTCAACATTTCCTCTCCTTATGCCGCCGCGATATACGAGATCGCGCGAACCGTGCCGTCCTGTACGGTCACGTTCAGCTGCGCCGTGCCGTCCACGACCGTGTAAATGCCGCTTGCGCCGGGCGCGACGTTTAAGATCGCCCTTGCATCGTCCTCCGTCATGCCGATAAACAGGCCGGAGGGCGTCTTGACCGTATCGTTCACAATCGTGATCGCCGTCACGCGCTCGGCCCCGTCGATCACGTTTGCCATGATCTCAAAGCCGTTGAAAAAGTAATAGATGTCGTCGCCCTCGAAGGCGCAGCTTTCGCCGGTGAACGTCGTGTTCGACGGTACGTGCGCAAGAACGTCCTCCATCTTGTCATAGATGCCGAAACGGTAGCCGTTCGCCTCGAAGTACAGCGCGCCATATGCGCCCGCCTTGACCGCGTTCGGATTCACAAACACCGCCGTTTCCTCGACGCCCTTCTGCCCCGCGCTCTGCGGCGCCGCGCAGGCCGCCAACAAAAGCACGCAGAAAATAATTGCCAAGCCCTTTTTCATTGTTTCATCCCTTTGCGGCCGCGCCGCCCTTTCCTGTTTTATTGTCCCGCCGCGGACGTTGCTTTTTCGGCCTCGTACCGCGCCGTCTTTTCGGCCCACACCGGGGCGTAGACCGCATCGGTGCGCCGATCCGGCAGGTCAAACCGCTTTGTCAGCTCGCTGCCGAGCCAGCGCGACAGTTTTTCCGCACCGTATACGTTGAGATGCTGTCCCATGTCGCAGGTGTCGGTCGTATAGTCGATGCCGATCTCTTCGTTGCATTGCTGCGTGTTCACATACCAAAGCCCGCGTTCTTCGGCAAACGCCTTTACGTCCGCGTCCCATTCGTCGTACCAGTACGGCTCGATGGAGGGGGACTTCAGCAGCACAAGGTCGATGCCGTTTTCTTGGCACAGATCGGCCATTTTGCCGAGCCATGCCATGCTGCTTGCGGGCAGATGCGGATCCAGCAGCGGCGCGGGCGTCGGCGTTTGCGTCACGGGGCGCACATCCGTGCGCATCAGATACCCGTTATGCGATACGGCGTCGCGCGTGAACCAGTACCGAAAATCCTCCTGCGTCAGCTCGCTCCAACGCGTATGGAACCGCAGCAGCGGGAAGATATAGGTGATCGTTTCCTCCCCCACCGTCTTGCTCGCTTCAATCGCGCCGAGCTTTGCGCTGCCCCATCGCATCCCGTCTATGGTCATGCGGTTGTAGGCCTCGGACTGCGGCTCGCCGTACTTTAGGGCAAGTACGTTGAATACGACGACCTTGGGGTGATCGGTCTTTAACGCGTCCTCCAAAAGGTAATACGACTGCCATACAAGCTGCTGCGCGGAGCCGCGAATGTAGGACGCAACGCCGTATTCGTTATACAGCGTAATCGGGGAGATGTTCGAGAACACCTCGCAGTCCCCGACAAACAGCACGTCATGGTCGAGCGTTTCGCGGTAGTATTCCGCAGTCAGACTGCCCTCCAACGGTTTCGTCTGATACTTCGGCATCACAAGCCCCTGCGCAAGATACAGCGCGCCGCAAAGAAGCAGCAGGGCAAGAATCCCAACGCCGACGGAGGAAATACGCTTTTGATTCTGCATAGCCGCCTCCGTCAAAACCGATTGTAGATAAACTGTCCGGCGTCAAAGCCGAAGCCGTAATACCCGAACACCAAAATCGTAAACAGCAGCACGCCGTACACCGCAAGCCGCTGCCACAGCGGCTTTTGCATAAACCGCGGCGTCAACTTACCCTTCCGCTGCACAAGCGACACGCAAAGCATGACGATCACGCCGACGCCCGCCGCAAGCCAGTCCCCGCCGTTCAGTCCGAGGGACGCGATCCCGCCGCGCCATAATAGCGGCAGATTCCATACCGTGAACATCGAGCCGAACGCCTTCAGCGTTTCCGGCACGGTCGCGTAGCAGTCGAACATCCGTAGGCACGATAAGAGCAGCACGGTTCGCACAACCGTGAACGCGCGGTACAGCCACGTTTTTTTGAGCTTAGGGAAACGGGCGTGGAACTTGGCGTACAGCGGCGAAAGCTCCTCGCTGACGAGCAGGATCACGCCGTTTGCAAGGCCCCACACCAGAAAATTCCATGAGCTGCCGTGCCACATGCCGGTGATCGCCCACACCGCGAACGTTGCGATATACACCGGCAGCCGCCGCGCAAAGCCGTCGCCCCATTTTCGCGCGGCCTTGGTGAGCCGACGCAGCGGCGCGGATACCGACACGGGGTAGTAGATGTATTCCTTGAACCACGCGCCGAGCATGATATGCCACCGACGCCAGTATTCGGCGATGCTCTTGGAAAAATACGGTCGCTCGAAGTTCTCGTCGATCCGGATGCCGAGCAGCCGCCCGACGCCGATGGTGATGTCGATGCCGCCGGTGAAGTCCGCATACAGCGTCGCGGCGTACAGCAGCATGCCGAGGAAGGCGAACGCGCCGTTGTACGTATCGGGATAACGGATCATCTGCCGCACGGCGACCAGCAGCCGATCCGCGACGATCAGCTTTTTCCAGTAGCCCCACAACACGCGTAAAAGCCCGGCCTTGAGGTTATCCGCGTCGAAGCCATGCGGCGCAAACAGCGTTTCGCCCAAGGTGTCGAACCGGCTGATCGGGCCTTGCACCAGGATCGGGAAGAACGACGTGAACAGCAGCACGTTGACCGGGTTCTTTTCGGCGGGATACTTGCCGCGCTCCACGTCGATCACATAGCCCATGGCGGAGAACGTGTAAAACGAAACGCCCATCGTCATGAGGATCTTCGTTCCGTCCCAAGCCGTACCAAGCAGGCCGTTCACAAGCCCGACTGCCGCCGCGCCGTACTTCATGATAAATAAGATCCCGAAATGCAGCACAAGGCACGCGGCGAGCACCGCCCGACGGCGCTTCTCCATACCCGCGCGGAACGCCTTTTTTTGCGCCTTGTCCCAGTCGGTCTTGTGCGCGGCAAGCGTTTCGCTCTGCTTTTCCCAAAGCCGTCCCAAGGCTCTTGCAAAGCCGTAGACCGAAAGCCCGGTAAAAAGCAGCAGCAGCGCCGCGCCCCAGCCCGCGAACGCATAAAAGACCGCGTTCGCCAGCAGCAGTACATATTTTTGCCACGCTCTCGGCACAAGGTAGTAGACGGGCAGCAGCGCCGCGATCAGCAGCGCAAAGCCCCAAGAGGTGAACAGCATTATGTGTCCTCGTCCAAGCTCTCAATGACCTTGTACAGCGCCGCGGCGGAAGCGAACGTCTCCGGCGTGATCAGCCGCGCAGGGATCGCCACGTCAAATTCCTCCTCGATCCGCGTGACGAGCATCACGATATCGAACGAGCCGAGCACGCCGCGCTCCACAAGCCGCTCCTCCTTCGTAAAGTCCACGTCCGGGTGCAGCTCGGACAAAATTTCCAGTAATGTTTCCATGGTTCTCTCCCTGTTATAAAGCTGTTATTTTCCAAAGCAAAGCGCATGCGCCTGCCGCCGGTCGGTCTTGCCGTTGTTCGTCAGCGGCATGGTGTCGAGCTTCACCGTGCGGCTCGGCAGCATGTAATCCGGCACCGTATGCCGGAGGCCTGCAAGCAGCCCCGCGCGGTCAAGCGTGCCCGTATAGGCAAGGCCGAGGCGCTTTTTTTCCGCATCGAATACCGCGCACGCCGCCGTCACGCCGTCAATGCGCATCGCGGCAGCTTCCAGTTCGCCCAGTTCGATCCGGTGTCCCATGTGCTTGATCTGGTTGTCGATCCGGCCGAGGAACAGCAAATTGCCGTTTTCGTCCCATCTGCCGCGGTCGCCGGTGCGATAGATGCGCTCCGGGTACTCGAGTCGCAGCGGGTTTTGCGTAAACGCCTTTGCGGTGCGAACGGGGTCGTTCCAATAGCCGTGACACAGCGCGACGCCGCGGATACAGATCTCGCCCTCGTCGGCAAGCCGATCGGTTTCGTCGAGCAGCAGAATTTCCGTATTGTCGAACGGCCGCCCGATGGGGATCGGCTCGCCCTCGGCAAAGTCGTGATCGACCTCATAGAAGCACGACATGCCCGTACATTCGGTGGGGCCGTATAGATTGATATACCGCGCGGGAACGTGCGTTTGCCAGACGCGAAGCTGTTTATTGGGGAACACCTCGCTGCCGAACGCGACCGTGTGCAAATACTGCGGCACGACCTCGTCGAACGTATGCAGCGCGGACAGCAGCGTCAGGGCCGGAACGACCCAGCAAATGGTCGTGATCCGATGCTCGTTCAAAAACCCGACAAGCGGCACCGGCAACATAAACAGCTTCTTCGGCACAAGCCACACGGTTGCGCCGCAAAACAATGCGGACAGGATTTCCTTTAAGCACGCGTCCACATACAGCGGCGCCTGCATCCCGAAAACGTGCGTTTCATCGACGCGCAGAACCTTGGTGAGCTGCTCGGCATAGTCGAGCATGGCGCTGTGCTTGCCGATCACCCCTTTGGGCGCGCCGGTCGAGCCGCTTGTGAATACGATATAGGCGGGATCGGTGTCCAATATGCTGCCATACGCCTTGCCAAGCGCCGCCGCATCCGGGGCGGTCGCCGTCAGCGTATGGATATCGAGCGCCGTGCCGGTAAAGCCGCAGCGCCGCGCCGCCGCTTCGGTATCCGCGTCGCAAAGCAGAAACCGCGGCTGCACCTGCGCAAAAATCGCCTGTAAGCGCAGCTCTCCCATTTCGAGGTCGAGCGGGACATAGGCACAGCCCGCGCGCATCACGCCGAGCAATGCCGCAATCATGCCCGCCGTGCGCGGCAGCAGCACCGCCACCGGCTCTCGCGCCGCGCCGCTATGCAGCAGCGCCGTGCCGACGGAAAGCGTCCTGTGCTGCACCTCGGCAATGGTCAGCGATTCGCGCTCGTCGCAAAAGGCGGGCTTGTCCGGCCAACGCGCCGCCGTTTTGTCAAGCGCCTCCAAAATGGTTTTCATTCGTTTCCTCCCACCGGGTGCGCGGCGACCCATTCGGCCTCGACCGCCGCGGCCTTTTCGATGCTGAACCGCTCGGTGGCGACCGGCGGCGTCGCGTTCTTTTCGTAGCCCCAATACTGTCCCATGATCGAGCATTGCGCATCCGTCCACATGCAGCATTTGAACGAGTGTTCCCGCGAGCACGTCGCATCGAAATGGTACCATCCGGTGCCGATATTGATAAGCAGCCAATAGTGGTTCGAATTATAGCTCTTGCGCTGCATCGGGAACACCTCGGCCTCGGTGCGCTCCAACAGCGCGCGGGCAAGGCAGTTGGACGTGAAGCAGTCGCCCCGTCCCTTGCGCACGGCGCGCAGGGCTTCCTTGCGCCAGTCCGTTTTATCGGAGGTCGCGGCATACGTCACGTTCCGGTAGACATAATCGTAGATCGCAACGACCTTCTGTCCGAGCGTCATATCGTCGGTAAAGATCTTGGCAACGATGCGGTCGATGTACGGCGCCAGCTTTGCGGCGCTGTTCCCCGCCGGCTTGATCATCACATACGTGCCCAGCGACGTCGAATTGCCCGCCGCATCGGTTGCCGTATAGCGAATGAAATACCCGCCCGTTCGATTTTGCGGCACCTCGCTTGTATCGACGGTGATCGCCACCTCGCCGTCCGCATTGTCGATGGCCGTCACGCCCTCTAAGTACGTGTAGGGCTCATCCACGTAGAAGTATTTCATTTTGACGCCGTACAGCACCGGCGGCTCGGTGTCCTGCACCAAAGACAGGCGCACATTCGTATGCGCGGCGTTGCCGGAGGCGTCGGTGGCCGTCAGCGAAACGATCTGCTCGCCCGAAAGCGTCCAGTCTGGCTCGGCGTCGTAGGTCACAACGACCGGGGAAACGTCCGTCGCCGTCACGAGCGTATCGGCAGGGACCGGGTGATTGAGGTAGCGGGTCAGCGTTCCGCCCGAAAGCTGCGGCGGCGTGGTGTCCGTGATCTCGACAAGCACCAGCTCCGGCTCGCCGTCAATGAGCAGCGATACCGCGTAATGCCCGACCGTGTCCGGCACAAATTCCTTGATCAGCCGTGCGGTCGCCGCACCCTCCGGATCGTCGGGCAAAAGCTCGGCGGCGGTCATCGGCGTCGAACGCGCTTCGAGCACGACCGGCTGTGCGTGCGTTAACAGCAGGCTTGTCGAAACGTCGGTATGGTTGCCGCCCGCATCGGTCACGCGGATCGTTACCGTCTGAAAATCGCGCTCCTCCATGTTCGGCGCGTTCAAAAACGACGCCTCGGTCGCGGTCTCGTCGATCACCTCGGTCAAAAACGCTTCGGGCGAAACCGGCTCGTCCGGGGACAGGAAGCGCATCTCGGCCTGTACGACCGGCGCGACGGTATCGTTGACGCAAAGGTACACCGTGTGCGTCATGCCGCCCGCCGTCAGCGTCAGCGGATGCACGCCCGGTGTGCGCAGCATGGCTTCGGAGATCTCGGACAGCGCCGCATCCGGATAGTCGTCCAGCAGGTAATCCGCCGCCGTCGGCGCGGCCTCGCCCGCCTCGATAGTGATCGAATCGGCGGACAGCATACGGATATGCAGCGGCGCCGTCACGGCGCTTTGGTTGCCGGAAACATCCTCCAAAAGAACGGTCACGTCATAGTCCCCGACCGTGCCGAACGGCGGCGTTTCCAAAAAGCTGACCTTCACCATGTCCGCATCTCGGAGGTTTTCGATCAGCTCGTCGGGTCGCAGAACGACGCGCGTGGAAATCGTTTGCTCCTTTGGAACGGCCTTCGGCGCGCGCGTATCCGACACGCGCAGCCACACGGGCAGCGCGACGCCGTCCGCTTCGATCCACAGGCGATGGGTGCCGATCTCCGGGCGGATCGGCGGCGTTTCGATGTAGCTTGCCGCGCGGCGCGGCGCAAAGACCGCGATCTCGGGAATGCCTGTGCCGTACTCCCAATCGAGCACCGGACGGATGCCGAAATACAGAATGGCAAGCGTCAAAAGCCCGCCGCCCAGGGCAACGCCGAACAGCAGCACAACCCCTGCGGTGATGCGCTGCCAAAGCGGAACGGTATGCGGTTTTCGGCTTTCAGTATGTTCCAAGGATTGTTCCTGTTATGGTTAGGATGGATTGCCGCCGGTCTCGGCATGATAGACGAGCGTTCCGGCCTTTTCCATGGCGATCACGGCGTCCGCGTCGAAGCGCGCAGTCGCAATCTCCGGGTAAATGGATTCCTCATAGCGCCAGAAATACGGCTTGATCTT
>CAMHJE010000098.1:0-8774 GCA_946185305.1 uncultured Clostridia bacterium
GCACCCGGCCCTCGTCGTCAATCACGCACAGAAAGCCGTTCTCTGACGATGCGGTGCGGACGTAATCGCTGATCGAGGTCAGAAAGATGTCCGCGCCGACGACCGCGACCAGCTCGCCGTTCCGATAGACCGGCGCCGCGCAGACAAGGCCGAGGATATCCGTGAACGAATCCGGCTCCACGCCCGTGAAGATCAGCTCGCCCGCCTCGACCGCCTGCGTGTACCACGGCCGGTGCCGCACGTCGAAATGCAGCTCCGGCTCGCCGGACTCCGTAAAGTACGCGCCCGCGCGGTTGTCCACAAACAGGATGCAGCCGTCCGTCGTCGCCACGAAGCAGGAATTGAGCTTGTCCGAGCTTTGGTACATGGCGAGCATGACCTCGCTCATATTGGCCGCAAGCCCCAGATCGCGCGAGCGGTTCGGATCGACGCCCTCCTCATACTGCATCATGACCGACGCTTTGCCGTCGTTTTCGGCGTCCGGCGCATAGAACGCATGCGCGGGGTAACGCTCCGCGTGGGCGAAAATCTCCTCCGCAAACGCCTGCAGGGTCAGCACGTCGGTGCGCACGTCGCTGAACAGATCGTCGGCAATGTACGCCTGCAAAGCCGTGGTGCGCGACATGGACGTTTGCAGCACGGCGTCCATCGTCTGCTCCGACGCCGCGGCAATGGCCGTCTGCTGCTGCGCAGCAGCGTCCTCGACGATATGGGACAGGTTTCTCTGCTGATACACGGACACGGCCGCGTAAGCAGCAATAAGGGCTGCAATAAAGATTACCATGAGATTAAAAATCTTTTGCTGCAGCCCGCCGATTGCGATTCCTCGTATATATTTCATTGGAACTCCGGTCTGATCCGACAGATGGGCGGCCATGCATGCAGCCGCCCATCCCCCGGGTTATCCTTATGCAATGGTCAAAAAGTCCGCAAAGCCGGTAACGTCAAAGACCTCCATGATCATGTCGTTCACGTTCGTGACCTTCATGCTGCCCTGACGGTTCATCGTCTTCTGTGCGGAAAGCAGCACGCGAAGGCCTGCAGATGAGATATAGTCGAGCTTGGCAAAGTCGAAGGTCAGATCGGTCACACCCTGCAAAGCGTCCTTCAAAGCCGCTTCGAGCTCCGGTGCGGTCATGGTGTCCAGTCTGCCCTCGAGCGCGATCACAAGCGCCTCGCCGTTCTTGGTCTGATTGATTTTCATGGTATAAACTCCTTTCGTATCTTCCCTCAGAATGCTTTCTCCACAACCATTTCCACATCGCCGCCGTGGATGAAGATTTTGACCTCATCGGCGAGCTTTGCCGTAATGGATTTTTCCAGTTCGTCCCACTTTTCCGCTTCCTCTTCGCGGTGCTGATCGAGATCGTCCCGATAGGTCTGCAGCGACCAGCTGTACATCATGCCGTGCATCGGCGCCTCCGCGCCGGCCATGTCCGCCGCCGGATAGAAGCCGTAGCTGCGCATCGGCAGCACGCCGACGTCGTCCTGCTCGCCCATCTGCGAAAGGATATCTAAAAGCCTTCCCATAAAGCCCTTGGCCGCTTCGTTTCGCCCCGTCGTCGTGGCGTCCAAAAGCTCCTCGCGCAGATCGGCGTTCATGCGCGTCTTCATCGCAAGATGCAGCGAAAACGCTTTGCCGTCCGCTTCGATCCAATACCGTGCGTCCTTTTCCCCGACGATCGTGCGCAGCATGCCCATCAGCTCCTCGCTGAGCAGGCGCAGCCGCAGCGCTTCCTTGGCGTTCAGTCCGCAATACGCCGCCGCCTTTTCGGTCTCGGCAAGCGCGGCATCCATGCCCTCGCCCGTGCTGTTGATCAAGATGACATCCGTTTTCATGCGTTGCTCCTTCCGTGCATTTTTGACGGTCGATCCGTTCTTTTGCGTTCAAATTTGCCTTACCGCAAATATATATTTATTATAGCGGCAAGCCGCCCGGATTGCAAGAGAATTATTGCAGTCGGCAGCGTCCGCCGTTTTCAGTCCATGGCGCGCAGGCGGTCGGCATACACCGACCAGAAATAGTTGACCGCATAGCGCGAAAACGCTGCCCGCGGCACATACACAAGCGCGTCCGTGCCGTCCAAAAGCCCCTGCCCCACGGACAACGTTTCGGGATGCGGGTTTGTCAGCACGATGCTTTGCAGCGCCGTGCAGTCGGCAAACAGGCCGTCCGGCAGGTAGGCGACATTCGGCCCGATCGTGACCGACGAAAGAACAGTCGCATTGCGGAACGTATCCGCTGCCATCTCCGTCACCGGCAGACCGTCCACTGCGGCGGGAACCGTCAGGTTCGTTTTTGTCAATCCCTGTTCTGTCAAGCCCGTGATGCGCCGCGCTTCGCCGGTGCGCTCGTATGTGAAGCACGCCGCGTCGCGGTTGTCGCCGTCATACACCGTGCGGTCTTGCGCCTGCGGGGGTTCGGGAACGGTGATCGACACCGGCGAAGAATCGCCCGTCAGCGGTTTCAAAAGTCCCGCCAACTGCGCGGTATAGGCGACCTGCCCCGCCGTGTTCAAATGGAAATTCGTATCGAAAAACCATTCCGGTCCCCAGATCGCGCCCTCCGGCGTGCCGAGGATCGGGCAGGCAAGCCGGTCTTGCAAGGCCTTTGCATACGCCCCCGCACGGGCACGCTCGGCGTCCGGCACCGCAAGCGCATTCATCGGGCAGAAGCCGAAATACACGATCACGCCTTTTCGTCCGCAAGCCGCAGAAAACGCGTTAACCGCTTGCACAAAATCCGCGTCGATCCCGTCGGGGTCGAACGTGATCGGCATGTTCGGGTCGAAGCCGCCCGCCATAACATTGCCGTCGCGCCCCGCGCAGGCCATATCGCCCCATGCGTTGAACGAGCGGCGGGCATAGATCGCGTCGCCCGTCGGTTTTTCCCTGTACAGATACAGCCGCGCCTTGCCCGCGGCATAGGTCGGGAACGCGCCGAGCATCGCGCCGCGCTCCGATGCGTTCAGCCGCCAAAGCGGCGGGCATGTGCCGTCCGTCGCCTGCCACAGCGACGCGGCATCGAAATAGGTTGAAAGCGTCTGTTCGCTCTGCTCCGGCATAAACAGAACAATGTCGCCCGCTTTCAAGTCGGGCAGCGCCAGATCGAGCAGCACGGTCGTCCCCAGGCCCGCGTACAGCCCGAGGTTCACGACCCGGTATTCCGGCAGCTCGGCTTCGAGCAAATCCGAACGCACATCGAACGCCGCGCCGCTGCCGCCGATCAGCACGATCCGCTTGCCCTCTGTCGATTTGAGCCTTGCGGTCTTGTCCTGCAGCGCCGCAAGGTAGGTTTCATCGTAGCGGGCGGGCAGCGCAAACGCAAACGACAGCAGCACAAGCGGCACTAGCAGCACAGCCACAGCCGCCAGCAGCCATTCCCAAAGGCGGTGTTTCATCGGCGCTCCCCTCCCTTCCTAAAACTGAAAATAGATAAACGCGTTTGCCGCGTGCTCCGCAAGCCGGATGCTCCATGCCCACGCGATCGTCAAAAGCCAGAACGCAAACGTGATCGGCGGCTGCTCCCTCTCGATCAGCCCATGGCACAGCAGCAGCGCACAAAGCGACAGCATCAGCCGCAGCGCATCCTCCCATGTCATACCGAGCAGCGCCAAGCCCGCAGATATGTCCCATGCGGAAAACAGCGAGCCGAAAAGTCCCGTCGCCTGCGAAAGCGTTTCGGCGCGGAAGAAGATCCAAAGCAGCGTTACATACGAAAACGTCAGCGCAACGCCGAGCCATTTGCCCGCGCGCCCCTTCGGCCACGGCAGCTTTGCCCTTGCATACAGCAGCACGCACACGACGCCGAGTCCGTGCAAAAGTCCCCACACGACAAACGTTTCGTTCGCGCCGTGCCACAGGCCGGAGAGCAGAAACACGCAGAGCGTCGCCGCAATCTGCCGCAAAATGCCGTTTTGCGAGCCGCCGAGCGGGATATAGACGTAATCGGTCAGCCACTTGGTCAGGCTGATATGCCACCGCCGCCAGAAATCGCGCAGGTTGTCCGCAAGGTAAGGCCGGTCGAAGTTTTGCATCAGCCGTACGCCGACGAGCGCCGCGCTGCCGCGCGCAATCTCCGAATACCCCGCAAAGTCGCCGTAGATCTGCACGGCAAACAGCAGCGTCCCGAGCAGCACCGCGCTGCCGTCCGGCGAAGGCGCGCCGTACACGCGCTCGACAAACCGGCCGCAAAAGTCCGCCAAAACGATCTTTTTGAAATAGCCGGACAGCAGCAGCCGCAGGCCGAAATGCACGTCCTCGGCCGTCGGGTTCTGTGCCGTGCGCAGCTGCGGCAGCAGGTCGCCCGCGCGCTCGATCGGCCCCGCGACAAGCTGCGGGAAAAACGAAATATACAGCGCGTAATGGATCGGGTTTCGTTCGGCGTCGAGCCGCCCGCGGTACACATCGAACACGTAGGACAGGGCTTGGAACGTATAGAACGAAATGCCGACCGGCAAAATAATGTCCCAAAGCCGCCATGTCCCGTTTCCGCCGAACGCTGCCCAAGCCCGCGCCGCAAGCCCCGCCAGGAACCCGAAATACTTACAATACAGCAGCGCCCCGAGGCACAGCGCCAGCGACAGGCCTAAAAGCCATCGCCGCTGTCCCGGCTTTTGAGCATGCGCCAAGCCGAGCCCCGCCGCATACGTGATCGCAATGACCGCGACGAGCAGCAGCGTCAGCGGGACGTTCCAGCTTGCATAGAACACAAGGCTTGCAAGCAGCAGCCACACCGGCCGCGCCTTTTGCGGCAGCAGACGGTACACAAGCGCGACGACCGGCAAAAAGACAGGATAGGTCAGCGAAGCAAAGCTCATGCCCGTTCACCCCGCTTTCCCACGGTCAGCAGCAGCAGCATACCGAGCGCGGTCAGCAGCACTGCCTGTGGCGTTATGCGCACGACAAGCGCAAACACGGTCGCCGCTGCCCATACCACGCCGCCGAGGTACGGCAGCAGACGCCACGGCTTTATCAGTCTGCCGAGCAGAACGAGCAGCGCCGCAAGGCCGTACAGCGTCCAAGCGATAAAGCTATGCCAGGCAAAGGGTATGACGGGGCCGACCGGCTCCGGCAGGAGCAGACCGTCTTTCACCATCTGTGCTTTGAGATCGCGGATCACCTGCGCGGTGCGAAGCTGCACACCCTCGGTCGAAAGGTGGTTGTCAATCTGCCAAAAATAGACGCCCGAAAACAGCGAGTCCGCCATCGAAGAAATGACCGGCACGGAAAGGCGCTCTTGAATCGTCTGCTCCACAAGCGCCCGCGCTTCGGGCGTGCTCGCTTCGGTCAGAGACGAACGGTTGCGCGGGGCGTAGGTGAACCACACGGTCACGCCCGCCTCGGTGAACGTCGAAAGCGCCGCGTCGAGCGCGTCAATGGCTTCGGGCGTGACATTTTGGATCGTATAGTCCGCGATATTGTGACGGTGCAGCTCGTCGCGCTCGCTGTTCGGCCGCGGCAGAATGAAATCGCCGTATTGGTTATAGGTCGCAAAGCCGTAGCGGTTGCCGTCGTCATCATACGAAAACGGGCTTTCGCCGTAGTTGCGCCCCGGCATACCGGCCTTGGTGCGGCGATAGGCCGCATAGCTGTCAAAGACGCCGGTATAGCGGGTAAAGTCGAGCGCCGCCGCCATGTCGTAGTTGGATTCCATCATAGACCAAAAGCCCGCGTCGAGCCGATTCGATGTGCAGAACTGCTCCGCCACCGCGTCAAACTCCGGTGCGTCCAAAAGGATATCCCCGGCGTGCAGGTACGGACGAATCAAATCGAGCTGCGGCAGAGCATTCGTGTAGGCGTATACGCCCATATTGATGACGCGGTAATCCGGAAACGCCGCTTCGATGGTGGGCGAATCATAGCCGTAGCGCCCCGACGAGCCGGAAAACAGGACGAGCTTTTTGGCGTCGCCCAAGGACAAAAGATAATCGTATTTATCGGCAAAGGTGTCGAAATAGGAGCCGCTGTACACCGGCGCAACGGCGGCGTTGAGGCGGACGGTCGAAATCGCCGTCCCTGCAAAAGAGGCGTCGGACACGTCTGTAAGGTTGTCGAACAGCGTCAGTTCCGTGATCGACCCGCCCGCAAACGCGCCGTCCTCGATACACTTGATCGACGGCGGCAGGACGAGCCGCGTCAGGTCAGCATCGGTAAACGCGCCGCTTGCAATCGCCGTGACCAAAAGGCCGTCGATGCTTTCGGGGATCACGCAGGTCGCCCCGCCCGCAAAGCCCGTGATCGTGATACGGTCGTCGTCCGAAACATACAAAAAATCTGCATGGGGGCTTTCCTCTGCCCACTCGGCGTAGAGCGTCAGCCCGTCCGCAAACGCGACACGGCTGCCAAGGCCGATGTGCGTACCGTTGCCGTCCGGCGCGGTGTTCCATCCGGTCAGCACATACCCGTCGCGGTGAAAATAGGACGCGCCCTGCAGCGTGTTTTCCCTTAAGTGCGTTCCCGTGACCCTGCGATCCACATGGTCGCCGAACGCGTCGGACAAACCGCCGTTGCCGTCGTAGCGGATCGTGCCGCGCGGCACGTCGGCAAACGAAAAGGAGGGTGCCAAAAGCAGCAGCGCAAGCACAAGCACAAGCAGGCGTTTCATCGGCTTCCCTCCTTTTTTCGTTTATTGTACTATGCCGGATCGGGCCGGTCAAGATTGGGGCAAACAAAATCCGGCAGCCGAAGCGACTGCCGGATCGGGGTAAAGGCGATTATGCCTTCTTCTTGGTGTTGGTGAACGCGGCCACGATGGCGGCCATGGAAGCAATCGCGCCGGTCGCGGACGAAAGGTTCGCGGGGGTCTGGACCTCGAGCGCCACGTCGGCGTTCGAGAAGTAGATGAAGCCGAGGCCTTCGACGCGGCCCGCGATCAGAGCGATCAGGCAGTACGCGATCAGAACCGGCGCAACGATCTGGCAGCAGCCGGCAACCAACTCAACGACCTTGCCCGCAGCGCCCTTGACATCCAGCTGACCGAGGACGATTGCCACAAGCAGCGCCACGACGGCCAGGATCAGGAACAGCACGAGGTTCGTGATGGACGAGCCCTGGAAATAGCCCGCCGCGCTCACGTTGATCGCATACACGATCAGGGAAACGAGCGTCAGGACGGCCGCGCAGCAGGTGATCCACGCGCCGACGGAGAATTTCTTCAGATTCATGTTACTGTTCTCCTTTCTTCTTATCGGGAAGCACGGTCAGCACCACCCATGCAAGGCACGCGGCGCAGGCCAGAATCGCGGTGCAGGTACGAACGGCGCTCAGCGCATTGTCCCACCACGTTGCGACCTTGGTGGTCGAAACGTTCAGGATCGCGCTGTTGGCATAGGCGAACAGCTGATACTTGAGGTCCTGCCGCGCCTGCTCGACGAGGTTCTTATCGTTCTTGACGGTATCGACGGAGATATAGCCCCACGTCTTATCGACGCCGCCTTCGCCCTGATTGATGTGGTTATCCTCGGTCGCAAAGTCCGCAACCTGCGTGATGCCCGCCATCACCATGGATTCGGCATTGAAGTAGTACTTGTTGTTCATCATGTCGGTGGACACAAGATCGGTGAAGTTCCACTCGTTGCGGAGCACCTTGATCAGCATGCCCTGATGCGCGGCCGCTGCAGTTGCGCCGATACGGTTGAACGCGATCATGACGGCACGGCAGCCCTTGACATCCTCCATCGCGCCCTGGAAGCCGCGAAGGTCGGTCTCACGGAATTTCTGCTCGGTCATGTAAGCGGAGATACCGCCGCGGTTGTGCTCCTGGTCGTTGAAGCCCATGTGCTTCGGTCCGTTCAGAATGCCCATGTCCGCGCAGCCCTGCAGGATCGCCCAGCCGATCCGGTTGGTCAGCATCGGATCCTCGGAGATGTACTCGTAGTTACGGCCGTTGTACGGGGTGCGGCGCTGCGTGAGGCCGGTGCCCCAGAGATGGAAGCGGTTGATCCACAGACCGGAGTTGCCCTCGACTCTGCCCCACTCATACGCGAGCTCGGGGTTGAAGGAGGAGCCGATCAGCGTCTGGGAATGGATGTTGAACTTATAGGTTCTGCCGGTCGCTTCATCGGTATAGCCGGTGGTGAAGCCGGAAACGCCTTCGTTCTGAATGACGATCGGGTTTTCTACGTTCGTCAGCACGTCGCTGCGGCTGCCGCCGTGGATGACCGCGCCGACGGCTTCGTCGATCGTGATCTGGGAAACGAGCTCGTCCCAGTACGGATCGTTGATGTTGCTGAACTGCTCATAGCCGACCTGCGTTGCGTCGAAGCGCAGACCCTTGTCGGTGCCTTCGGTTGCCGCGCCGGTGTTGCTGATCTCATAGGTGCGGCCCTGCAGCTCCGCGATCCACGCGTCCTTCTTCGGGCTGTCGCCGATCTTGATGGCGACTTCGTTGTAGTTGACCGGGTAGGTGCCGTCCCAATCCTGGCGGGAGAGGTAGGTCGCCGTGTTCGTGCCGGTCCAGTAGTTGATGTCCGCATCGTCCGCCACGTTGGTGACGACCGTGCCGTTCTCAACGGAGAAGGTCGTGTTGTCGAACGCGCCGAGGTTCCACTTCACAACAGCGCCGTTTACGGTCGTGCCGTCCGGCGTGCCGCCGAGCGCGGTAATGAAGTTGTTGACAGCCGCATGGGAACCGGCCGCCGCGGTGAACAGGTAATCGCCCTCATCGAGGATGTAGGTCTTGGCGTTCTTGTAGTCGTAGGAAGCGAGGTACTTGGTCGGGACCGTGATCGTCACCTCAGCGGTGCCGTTCGCGGGGACTTCAGATCGGAAGA
>CAMHJE010000099.1:0-8614 GCA_946185305.1 uncultured Clostridia bacterium
CGATAAGCCTATCAGTTTCTGCCCTATCGCCAAAACGAATGTGCTTACATCTGCCATATTCCTAAAGCTAAGCCAAAGACGGCAAACAGCATGATCCATACCGTGATATGCAAAGACAACACCAGTCGAAGCATTTCGCCCATCCCGTTCAATATCCTGCCATAGCCATCTATGCCGAGCGGCAGAACACATATCGAAGCCATCCGCACGGACAAGAAAGAAAGCAGAATCCGCAGTGCAGGCCGAAGCATAAAAATGCTGACAACACATACGCCTGTCACACCCAGTAAGGAGCGAATATACAGCATGCCGTACAGCACGGTATCAAAAGAGCCGGATGCCAAACCGCCGATATACGGCAGGCCGCCCGCCGCAAGCTTCGCAGATCGATACAGAAGAGAATCCCCGTGCACGGCGACTGCGGATTTTATGCCTTGCACCGCCAAATACAGCCCTGTGCCGCCGCGTAAAAGCCATCGTCCGATCCTTAAGCACGCATTGCCGAGCGGATACAGTCTGTCATGCCCGAAGCCATCCATCGCATATAGAACGCCTCCCATAAGCGTAAGCGGAAGAATGATCCCTGTCGCGGCAGATATCACGCCGCCGCAGACGGTCGCTATCCCTTCCGAAACCGCTGCGCCGCTTGACGAAAAATCAAACGCAGCCAGAAAGCTGAGAATGCCCGGCAGCATTATTTGTGCAGTTTGCGATACAGTACGCAGCATCGCTGCCGTATCTTTTAACAGCGGCAGTGTCGTTGTCAGCACAAGGCAGCCGCCGAGCATGTGCAGCACTCCCTCCGGCAAGGCATGATTACGGTCATTGTGTAATGCATGCAGGATGGAAGCCTCCACTCCGAACCCGATATACAGCAGCAGATTCCGTCCGAACGCCGGAAGCTCAGGCATGAGAAGCCTTGCTATCAGACCGTGTATGTCTTGTTCCGCCCACGGAATACTTCCAGCGGAAGCCATCTGCGATAGAAAATCGGATGGCACAAAGGATACCATTGGCAGGTGCTCCGCTACCCATTGGTCCCATGCGCTTAGATCGGTCAGAGACAAAACGGATGTGATCACATCCTCCGCTTCTCCCGCGTCCGATTGATAAAGAACGGCTCGTACCAATAGAGAAACCGCTCTCATCATTACGGTACTGCCTCGTTCATCATGGCTACCCCGCTTTCGAGCAGCGCAACTGCCGCCGGCAATGCGCAGGTCAGCACACATATCCGTCCCCCGAGCTCTACCTTCTCCGCAGCAGACGAGGCGCCGTGATCCCGGCATACATCGGATGCAAACTGCGCCATGTAGGCTATACCGGTCATTTTCAGCAGCGCTCTTTGATAAACGTCAGAGACGCCGAATTTTGTGCCGAGTGTCTGCAGCGCTTGCAGCATGCCGGTTGCCGGCTCCATCAGTACCATTAGCAAGGCAACGCCGGTGCCTATCCCGATCGGCAAAGCATATTCCGGTTTAATAGCACGAATGAGCACAAACAAGCTCGTGCCGACTATGGCAATGGAAACAATTTTCCCCATCAATACAGCAAGAAGGTCGAACGGATTGTGTCCAAAAGCTCTTTCAGCATAGAGAGCATCAGCATGGTTGCTAGAATCAATCCGACGATGGCGGCCACGGTTGCGACCTCCTCTCGTCCGTTCTGTTTAAGCAGCTGTACAATGACGGCTGCCAATATGCCGATGCCCGCGATCTTGAACAGCACGTCAATCTGCATAGATTTCCTTTCTACCACAACAGGATTGCCAATACAGCGCCGCATAAAGCGCCGACGGCTCGAAACATTCCCGTTCGTGTCTTCTCCTCTTCCGTATGCTTAGCTGCTTTTGAAAAACATTCAATTAACGCGCGTCCCTCCGCTGCGATCTCGCTTGTCCCTTTATTCTGCATCGTATGGATAAACCGTGTGATATATGCCTGCTCTTTAGGGAGCAGGTATCGGAACTGCTCCGCTGCTTCTGCCGTGCCTTCCAAAATATGCAGCATCCGCATCTCTTTCTCCTCCTTTGCAAAAGATCGAATCGGCAGTTTTCGTATTTGCACATGCAAAAGGATGGATTCCGTCTCCCGGATCGCTGTTTGGATATCGTCTGCTCTGCCTTCGATCCCCGCAGCTTTGCAAAATCCAATGCCGACACATACGGCAAAGACCAATACAATAGCAAGCAGTTTCATGTTGCCGTATTCTCCGTACAAAGATCGCCGTTCGTATCCCAAACGGCAGAAACGGTTCCCGGACTCGGCCGATCCGATAGTAGGATATATCGGTCGAATACATGATCGGCAAGCATTTGCCGCATCACTTCCTTTTGTTTTACGTCGTTTAGTGTTCCGGCATGGACGGTGGACAATATCGTTACTCCGCTTCCCTTTGCGTGTCGGATCGCATCCATGTCCTGCTTTTCGATCAGCTCATCCGTCGCCATCACCTGCGGCGACAGCGCAGCCAGCATCCGTTTCAATGCATCTGCTTTCTTCATGCCGCATATCACGTCTGTTCTGTTTCCGAGATCAAAGCGGCGTTCTCCGTCATATTTGCCGCAAAGCTCAAATCGCTCATCGGCAACACATACCCTTTGCGGCAAGATGCCGCACAACCCATCGGATACGATACGGATCAAATCGCGCAGAACCGTTGTTTTGCCGCATCCCGGCGGTGAAAGCAGCAACGTCGAGAGGATTCGTCCGTTTCCTGTAACCCAAGGCACAAGCGGTATTGCGGCATTCTTCATCTCCCGCACGATCCGGATGCAAAAGCCTGTTATGACTGCATACCGATACTGCCCTGCGGCGTCACGAACCGTTCTTCCCGCGATTCCGACGCGATACCCGCCGTTGATCGTAAAAAAGCCGTTTGCAAGTTCTGTCTCCCATGCATACACGGCATGTTGGCAAAGCCCTGCCAGCAGCATTTCGCAATCCCAGCTTGTCAGCACGGGTTTACGGCCCGGCCCATAAATCAGTCGGTCATGGTCTGTAAACGTCAGCTGCATCGGCAGGTCGGCGCGAAGATGTATTTCCGTCAATGTATCTTCGTTCTCTACGGCCGCCAACACCTCCGCTATCGGGTTTGGCAGCAAAGGAAGCAAATCCTCTTTCCATCGTTCCATGCTCGTCCTCCGTTTGCTTAACTGTATGCCCTGCAACGGGTATATATGAAAGGAACCGTACCATCTGGCACGGTTCCTATTTTGTCAAAAAATGAACTACAGCAGAGTCCGAAAGCTCATTCCGGTCGTATGCTCACCGAACGGTTTTTCTTTTTTGTCAATACGGTCAAGCAGCTCTATGGCTTCTTGCCTTGTTTCCGTCGTTAGGTAAAGCACATAGAAATCCAACGACGGCAAGCGTTTATCAGCGGTATACAAGGGTACGCTGTTCAGCATGGTTGTATACCGGCGCTGATGACAAACCAACGGGAAGATTCTTCCTGTCCGATCCGTAATAACCGGTTTCCCGTCACACTTTCCGCAGCCTGTATCGGTTCTTGCCGGACATGAACGCAGCTGCATCAAAGGGAGCCGACCGGCGACGATGCAGCCGCACGGTACACTGCTTTTCAGATCACGCATCTTTGCAAACGGCAGTTCAAACGATAAAAGCACGTCCGAAAGTCCAAGCTCAGCCGCTTCGGCAACAGCGATTTGATTGGTCAGATTCAATCCATAGCCGCCGTGAAGCCGCATCCCGACTTCTTTTGCGATCCGCAGCATACCCAGATTGCCGACGACGGCATCCCTAACGCCGAGGCGTATCAGCTTCATTAACTGTTCCTTTAGCTTGTCTTCCTCCATCGGATAGCAAAGCTCCGGCAGCTCAGTCATCACGCCCGGCGCGATCCATTCGGGATGCGCAATCAGCGATTCAGTTGGAAGCGAACAGGCATCTATCCGCTCATCCGTAAAGAACTGCTCTGCGGATGCAAAACGCACAAACAGCTTGGGCGTTTCACAACGGCGTCCCTGTGCATCGCAGTCCACCGTGATATGTTGTACCTCCCGTTTCGGTGTCTGTTCCCGCAATGCAAGCAGCTTTTCGAGTGCATCACGCCGCAATCTGTTGATTTCGGATGCCGGAACGGTCAGGCCATCGTCCAAATCACAGCGCAATTCATCCAAATAAAACGGTGTTCCGCCGGTCTTAGACAGGCTTTGCAACAGCTTATCGCGCGTCAAAGGCGCATGGATCGCCGATTCCGGCAGGGAGCCTTTTTCCTGTACGGTGTGGATTCTGTCGGTTATTGTCAACGCGGTAGGCAAATCGGATTGTATCCTCATATCCGCCTGTATGGGAACACTGCGTCGTTCCGTACGATACAGTTCACGGAACGACGCCAAGACCTGCTTGGAACGTTCGGCGTCCTCGTTCGTCCGTACGCCGAACATGGTATGGTTGCGCTTTCCCGTGTAATAACCATCGGTAAAGCCGCTTCTTGAAAAGACCGAGCGCAAGGTATCGGTTTCGTACGGCTCTCCGTCTCGCGCTTTCACAGCGGCAGAAACGGCTGCTGCCACATATTCGGGTCGTTTCATGCGCCCCTCAATCTTGCAGGAACTTACGCCGATCTCCGCCAATTCCTGCAAATAGGATAGATGGGACATGTCCTTTAATGAAAGACAATTTTGTGCGCCGTTGCAGGAAAACGGCAATCGGCAGGGCTGTGCGCAGGTGCCGCGATTTCCGCTGCGCTCCCCGAGGCTCGCGGAAAGGTAGCACATGCCGGATGCGCTCATGCACAATGCTCCGTGTACAAACACTTCAAGCTCCGTATTCGTTTGCTCTTTTATTGTTTCGATTTCCCGGCCGGACAATTCCCTTGCCAGTACGACACGGCTGAAGCCCATGTCACACAGCTGCCTCACCCCGGCGGCATTATGAACCGCCATCTGTGTAGACGCGTGCAGCGGCAAGGCCGGACAGATTTGTTTTGCAAGATGCGCAATCGCCAAATCCTGCAAAATGATGCCGTCCGCACCGGATAGCGCGATCTGCTCCAATGTGTCGGCCGCTGTTTGCAACTCTTCGTCACGAAGCAGCGTATTGACGGTCAGATACACCGCAACATCGCGCGCATGACAGTATCGGACCGCCTGCAAAAGCGCATCCCCTTCAAATTTGCCCGCATTTCTTCTTGCATTGCATTCGCTCGTACCGAAGTACACGGCGTCCGCGCCGCTGCGTACCGCCGCAATCAAAGCATCTTCCGAGCCGACAGGCGCCAATATTTCCGGTTTCCGTTTCACAATCTCACCTCGATCCCATTATAACGTGTTTTCCTGTTGTTTGCAATGTAAAAGAGGCTTGCAAAAAAGCATGTTTGGGTTTACTATACAGATATTGAAATATTTAGGAGATCGGATATATGGAAAACATATCTGAACCAAATCCGCAGCATGCACCACAGGACAGCGCGGCTGATTCCACACAAGCCTATAAACGTCGTTTCGGGGATCGCAAGGACGGAAGGCTGCTTCGTTCGCTGCCTCCGATGAATCGCGTCGCTTTATATATCATGCCCAACCGGAACGGCTCCTGCGTTTACTTCCACGATTCGTTCGAAATCACGGAGGTGGAGAACTATATCCGTAAAAAGCGCAGGCAGGGGCTCAAAGGCTTCGGCATCATGCATGTCATTCTGGCGGGATATGTGCGTGTCGTTTCCCAGCGTCCCGGTCTGAACCGCTTTCTGTCCGGACAAAAGCTGTTTGCCCGCGGCGACGACATTCAGGTTTTGCTGACCGTGAAGCGTGCGTTGACGCTGGAAGCGGAAGAAACCATTGTAAAAATGCACTTCAAGCCCACAGATACCGCAGATGACATCTATGCGAAGATCGACCGTCTTTTGCAGGACGCCAAGAGCGAACAGGCGGACAGCGATTTTGATAAGACCGCATCGGTGATTTCCCATATTCCTGGCGTATTTTTGAAGTTCTCTATTTGGTTCTTAAAGCTGCTGGATTACTTTGATCTGCTGCCGAAGTCGCTGCTTGAAGTCAGTCCGTTCCACGGCTCCTTCTTCATCACCTCCATGGGTTCGCTCGGTATTCCGCCAGTATACCATCATCTCTATGATTTCGGCAACATACCGATCTTCTTGTCCTTCGGCGCCAAGCGGAAACAAAACGAATTGAAAGAAGACGGAACCGTTGTCACGAAGAAATACGTAGACTATACTGTCGTCTGCGACGAGCGCATCTGCGACGGCTATTACTTTGCCTCTGCCTTCAAAATGATGCGCACCTTTATCCGCAATCCGCATCAACTGGACGAGCCTCCGACACAGGTCGTCCGCGATATAGACTGACGACATGAAGAAAGCACGCAAGCATAAGTTTCTCATGGCATCAAAAGCAAGACTGATCGAATGGATCGGCGTTGCTTTGGTTTGTGTGCTGCTTATTGTGCTTGCCGTCCTGAATCGGGATTCCTTCTGCGCCCCCGAGAACGGAACCGACAACAGAATTCTATCATCTAATACATATTACGGTTATACGGTTAAGCAACTGCAGGCCGATGTGGAGAAAGCCTGTTTTGTTCTACTATCGGACGCTATATCCTCTCCCTCCGGATCGGAATGGGCGTATGAGGCGACTGTTGATGCCGACGGAATAAGCGATCTTTCGATCAACGTTCCGCTGCGGCCGACTTCCAAGGGCAAAAGCAGCACGGATGCGTTGTATAATCAACAAAACGAACAGATTCGATCGGAGTTGTTGGCGCTGCTGGAAGCAATATGGCCTTCAATGGGCGGCAGTATCGCCGATGCGGAGAAGCTCGTGCAAGGCTGTGAAAGCGCTTTATCGTCACAAAAGACAAAATCGTTCTCGACAAAGCGATATGCTTGCCAGGCAATCCCCTCTGATGAGGGCGTGATTCTGCGTTTTATCAGGGAAAATATAAAATAATCGTCGAAAAATATACTGTGTGATTTTTTGAAATTTGTGCTTGACATTGCGAAGTGTTTTGCCTATAATAAATGAGCACGCCAAAGTAGCTCAGTCGGTAGAGCGACGCACTCGTAATGCGTAGGTCAGGGGTCCGAATCCCCTCTTTGGCTCCACGATCGAGGCGTAGCGCAGTTTGGTAGCGCGTTTGGTTCGGGACCAAAAGGCCGCTGGTTCAAATCCAGTCGCCTCGACCACAAAGAAGCAGCAGGATATGCTGCTTCTTTCCTTTTATCGTTAACGAATCAATACTTGAACGGAATCACGCCGTTATACCCTCCCCTTTCAACAGCCGAATGCGCTCAACCACCGCATAGATAAACTCCACGTTCGTCGGTACACCCTTCTTATCGCTTGCCGCATACCCGAAATAAGAACGCTGTACATCGGTCGCGCCGTGCTTCCAGGCGCTGTCAATCGCGTGTCGAATCGCGCGGTTGACCATCATCGGCGTCGATCCGTACGCGGCGGCAACACCCGGATATATATCGTGCATCATCGAGAGCTGCATCGGGTGCTTGGCTTCGCTGATCTGTGTTACGGCTTTTTGCAGATACCGGTAACCCAGCAGATGCATCTGCACATGCAGTGCATGCAGGCATGCGGACGCCAATGTGCTTTGCTGCAGCAGAGGGTTTCTGCCGCACATGATCTTTGCCATTCGAATCAGCATATCCCGGTCAAACGGCTCTTGCACGGCGTAATTCCAGCCTGCTGTTTCGATGGGCTCTGCTCGGTTAATGGCAATACATTTTGCATCCACTTGTTTTCTTTCAAAGGACTTCGTCTCCAAAAAGACCAGTTCCGCTGTACGTGGGAGCTCCTTTTGTACGATTACGGCTTCGTCGTATCGGGCTGCCGCCTGTACAAGCAAAGGATCCGCGTTGTCTGTTACATAATACCACATATTTTTCCCCTTCCCATTTTGTGCTTTTTATTGTATCCATATTTTTCCAAAATACAATGAACAAACTGTTTCGATCACCGTAAATAAAATGAACTTTTTATGGTGCTATCGGTCGCAGAACCCTATAAGAGAATAGCTATATCGAATATTCCCGAAATTGCGCTGAAATTGTAATGGATTGTTCAGGAGGAATATGCTATAATGCATTGGGGAGGGTTGCAGAATGGATACAGAAAACTATCATGAGGGACACAGGCAGCGGTTGAAAAACCAGTTCTTTAAAACACGCGGTATAGGCATGCCGGATCATCAGATCTTGGAAATTCTGTTGATGTATGCTATCCCGCGTAAGGATGTCAATGTGCTTGCACATAAGCTTATCAAGCGTTTCGGTTCCCTGCCAAACCTTTTCAATGCATCACGAGAAGATCTGTTGATGGTGGACGGTGTCGGCCAAAATACCGCTACTATGCTGATGGCGATGTTTTCCTTTGCAGACCGCGCTTCCCTCCGCACGAGTTTCCCGTCCGATACCATCCGGTTCAAAACGCCCAAGCAGGTAGGCGCATACGCGCTGCACCTTTGCCGTTCCGAGCATTTGGAAAATGCATACTTGATTTGTGTCAATTCACGTATGGAAGTGATCATGTCGGACATTATCAGCCTCGGCAATACAGCCTCTGTCACATTCAATCCGCGCCGCATATACGGTTATTTCTCAGAGGCTCCGATCGCCTTGA
>CAMHJE010000100.1:0-8544 GCA_946185305.1 uncultured Clostridia bacterium
AAGCACGGCAGCTTTTAGCTTTTCTTCGTTACTCTTCATTAGATTCGCCTTCACACAACTCATAGATTTTTCTTCTTGCCCGCGTCAAGTATTGTCTCACACTTGCTTTCCCGATCCCAAGTTCTTTTGCAATCTCGCCATCTGTCAGGCTTAATATGTATTTTGCCTCGATCACATATCGGTAATGGTCGGGCAGTTTGCGGATTGCTTCGGACAATTCTTCGACGGTCACGTTGTTAAGCGCTACTTCTTCCGTGTTCGCATTTGTGCTCGAAACAGAAACGAAACTGTCGTCATCATCAAGACTGCCAGAGAGATGCTTCTTTCGAATATTCTGCGCTTTGAAGTAATCATAGCATCGCCTCTTAATACTTATATCGAGAATATGGCGTAATGTGCAACAATCCATTTGACGGAACTTCTGAATATGCTTAACAACGTACAGAAAAACATCCTGTACGAGATCCTCCGAGACCTGATTGTTCTGTGTAATTGCAGTAGCTTTCTTGCACAGTCGAACGTAATGCGCGTCGAACAACTGCTCAAGAAAAGCTCGATCGTCTTCTGATTCAATTGTCGAAAGTAACAGCAGGAGCATCCTTTATCCTTCCCTTTGGAATATTGTAATACGTTTCCGAGAATTGTCAATTCTGCGAAGAAACCTTTTGATTTCTTATTCCTATGTCCATCTCTATATATATAACGTACAAGAGCCAACAAATGTGACATGGTTTTACATATAATGACGCTGTAGACCAGCATTTTCCTTCGTAGAAACGGAATATATTTATTAAAGGTCTGTTCTGGTCTTATATACATATATTGCAATTTGCACTAAGAGGTAACGAGAAATGATAGCATATAAAAAGACGCGATTGAGAGCTGTATAATTCACAACCGCGTCTATTTATTCCTTTTGCTAATAGTTATTTCATTAAATTGTTATAAAAACCCCCTTGACAAAACACATCTTCCTCCGGGTTCTCCGCATCGAGCAGCGGCAGCAGCCATTCGATCTCCCGTTCGTAATCCGCCTTGGTCATTTCGGTCTGCGCGGCGTACATCGGCACGTCGCCGACAAGCACGTTCCAAAGCCGCGTCACGGTCGCCTGATCGAAGTCCTTCGGGAACACGCGCACGATCGGCAGCTCCCCGTCCGGCACGACGATCTCCGCGTCCGCGTCGATGGTCAGCGTTCCCTTCTGATACGCATACGTGTACCGTTCCGGTACGCCGAGCCGTTCGGCAAGCGACAGTGCCGCATCGTCCCCTGTGATCGGCTTGCTTGCGGTTTCAAGCATTTCGGTTTGATCCTTCCCGACCACGATCGGTTCGCTCGGCGTCGGGACGCAGGCCAGCAGGCACAGGGCGGAAAGGAGAAGGCAGATCAGCTTATTATATTTCATACTAAACCTCCTCAATACCCCTGCTGCGGGTCGATCAGGCTGCCGTCGACGGCGTTGATGATGAGGCGGCAGCCGTAGGTCTCGGCATCTGCCCAATTTTTGGCCTCTGTGCGATAAGTGCCGTAGAAACACCAAGCCGGGATCAGCAGCCCTGCATTCTCCGCGTTCTGCTCCATCACGCGCACGCTTTCCAAGCGGATCGTGTCGATATGAAACATCTCCGTTCGTCCCTCGAAAGAGGACGCATAACGGATCGGCATCATCTTGCGAAAGACCTCCATCACGTCTGCAAACGGCAGCAGGCAGGCGGTCTCCACCACCGTATCGTTCGTCTCCATCGGCGATTCCCACCGCAGTGCCAACAGGCCACTATCGTTCAGCAGAAGCTTGAAGCTCTCATAGTACCAATCCACCGCTACGGAGGATTTCGGATCGAACCGGCTGTATGCGTCCATGATAACCACCGGTATGCCGTTCACCACGCGCACGCATTCGACAAGATAGGCGTCCTGCTCGGCTTCGTTCCGCACCGCCGTGACGCGCATCGGTTCGAATGGCAGCTCGAGCCGTTCTATCCAGTCCGCAGCTTGCCGCATTGCCTCGACGGGGGGCATGGACAGCTTCATATGGCGCGGCGTTTCGCTCATATCGAAGATCGGCGTGAGATCGCGCTCCAATACATCCTCATAAAATTCTTCGTTCGCGTGCGTATACCGGTAATCGAGCGTCGCATCAAAGGTCAACGGCTTTCCCTTGCCGTAGGGCGTCTTTCGGTTGTTCAGTACGGAAAAGTATTTGCCGTCCGTTTCCCACCACTTGCCTGTCGGCTTTTCGATGGCGTTCAATACGGTCACACCGTCGTCACGCACCGTAAGCGTCGAGCCGATCTCCGGTACGTGCTTCTCCGCCACGCGGAACCCGTCATACATCACCGTGTCTCCGATCAGAACGCTCCAAAACCGATCCACCGTTTCCTGTGAAAAATCAACCGCGTGCACGCGTACAATCGGTATTTCGCTATCCGGCATTGTTACGTTTGCGTCAATCGTCACCGACACGCCATGCTCCGTAAATGCTTCCTCTATATGTGCGGCTGCAGGCTCCGGCGAAGCCTCTGGCACGTCTGTCGCGCTCGCCTTTTCAAGCATTTCAGTTTGATCCTTTCCGACCACGATCGGTTCGTCCGGCGTCGGGACGCAGGCCAAGAGGCACAGGCAAAGCGCCATAAGCCATGCGATTTTATGTTTCATACGTAAACCTCGCTTTCCTTGTACTGCCCCCATCATAGCGGGCGGGCGAAGAAAAGTCTTACCGTTTTTGTAATATAGTTGTACTGTTTTGGGTGGCGGATGATTTGAATTGCAAGCGCAGACATAATATCAGTCCGCGCGGCGCACGGTAAACGTCGTACCCTCGCCCACGGTGCTGAAAACCTCCACGGTCATGCCGTGCGCGTCCGCGATCGCCTTGACGAGCGCAAGGCCGAGGCCGCTGCCGCCCTGCTTTTTGCTGCGGGACTTATCGACGCGGTAGAACGGATCAAAGATGTGCGGGAGGGCGTCCCTTGGAATCCCCCTTCCGTGATCGGACACGGCAAAGCCCGTGTCCGCAGCGGTCAGCGTAACGGTCTTATCGGGCGCATCGGGATCGTAGGCGCGGGCGGCATTTTCGACGAGGTTGAGCAGCAGCGAACGCAGCAGCGCGGGGCTGCCGGTGATCGGGGTTTCGGTTTGGCAATCGCAGACGAGCGTCACGCCGCGGCTGTTTAGGGATGGTTCGGCGGTGTCGGCAACGTCCTTCAGCAGCACGGCAGGCGATACCGGTTCGGATTCAATTTCGTTTTCCAGTAAAAGCAGCTGCAATAGACTTTGCACAATGCGGTCGAGATAGGCGCTTTGCGACGCGATATGGCGCAGGGATTTTTGACGTTCCGTATCGGAGAGGTTGGCGGCTTCGAGCAGCTCGCTGTGCAGGCGCAGGGCGGCAAGCGGCGTTTTGCACTCATGCGTCAGCCCGCCGATAAACAGGCGCTGGCGCTCGTTCTGCGCGGAAAGCTCTGTGATGCGCGTTTGCACCGCGTCCGCCATGCGGTTGAAGCTGACGCCGAGCGCCGCCGTTTCGTCCTTGGCTTGGATCGAAACACGCCGGTCGTATGCGCCGCCCGCGATTTCGTCGGCGGCTTCGGTCAAACGTGAAAGCGGCCTTGTGCTGCGCTTCGCCACGCCGTACAGCAGCGCGGCGCCAAGCCCGATCCCTAACGCGCTCACACCGACGAACAGCCAGCCGAGCCGCGCGATCATGCGGTACACGTCGGTCACATCGCGCACAATGGAGACGGTATATTTCACGTTTTGCACGGTCTCGGCGCTCGATACAAGCAGCACGCGCCGCCCGCCTGCGGTCGTATCGGTCGTGACGGTGCCTTCTCTGTCGAGCCGATCCTCCGTCACATACGCCATGGGGTCGATCGACACCGACGAAAGCAGCACGCGGCCGCCCTGCTGTAAAACGCCCTCCTCGTCGGCAAAGCGCGAGAAGCAATAGCGGATCAGGCTGTCGTGCGTGGTGTCGCTGTCGGACGGGGCGGCATAGTAGCGCGCCATCGACGCAAACGACCCGGCAAGGCTGCGCTGCTTGGTTTCGGCCTCGGTGCGGGTCATGTCCAGAATCAGCCCGCGCGTATACAGGAACAGGAAGCCCGCGCACACCGCCATCACGCCGAGCAGCACCGCGCCGGACAGCAAACCGATCTTTTGCCGCAGCTTCATATCAGCGTTCCTCCAGCCGATAGCCGACCTTGGCAATCGTTTTGATCGCGTCCTCAAGCCCCAGCGCACGGCGCAGGGAGGAAATCTTGGCATCGACGGCGCGGCTTTCGCCGACGTACTCGAAGCCCCACACCTCGCGCAAAAGCTGTTCGCGCGTGACGGTCAGGTTCTTATGCTTTAAGAGCGTCAGCAGCACGCCGTATTCAAGCGGCCTAAGATCGACGCGCTCGCCCGCCTTATACACCTCATGCCGCTTTTCGTCGAGCGACACGTCCCCGACGCGATAGATCGGGTTGAGCCGCCCGGTGCGTTCGAGCACCTTTTCCATGCGGACGAGCAGCGTCATCATATCGAACGGCTTGATGATGTAATCCTCCGCGCCGTCCAAGAGGCCGCGAATCTCGGACGCGGAATCGGTCTTGGCCGTCATATAGATGACGGGAATATCGTATTGCTGCATATCCCGCAGCAGCGCAAAGCCGTCACGCCCGGGCAGCATGATATCCAGCAGCGCCAGATCGTAGGCATGATCACGCTCCAAGGCGTTTGCGGCTTCCTGTCCGTCGTCAAAGCGCGTACAGGTGCAGCCGATGATTTTGAGGTTCAGCTCGACGGCGTCGGCAATCGCCGGATCGTCCTCGACGAGCAAGATACGGTTTTCCACGGTGCTTTTCCCCCATCCTGTTTGGGTTCATTGTACCATGCGAAAGCGGACGAAGTATGAATAAGTTGTAATGTTTTTGTATTTTGCCTTGAATCCCAAGTAAACTGCTTGGATTTTGACAAAACCGTGAACTTGACAAAAAACGGTTGCAAAAGGCGGCGCGGCGCGGTATACTGTGGGCGATAACCGAAAAGGAGAAAAAACGATGATTACAAAAGATATGACAATCCGTTCGATTCTGGAAGTCGATCCGGACCTGGCGGGTATTCTGATGGCGAGCGGCATGCATTGCCTCGGCTGCATCATGGCGCACAGCGAGAATCTGGAGCAGGCCTGCGCAGTGCACGGCATCGACGCGGACGAGCTTTGCGACGTGCTGAACGGTTATTTGGAGAACCGGGACTCGTTCACAGAAGAAGCTCCCGAAGCATAACAACAGCATAGAAAAAGCGTCCGGCATACAGCCGGGCGCCGTTTTGCTTTTGGGGGATATTAGACGTTTTCGACGAGGTTATTGACCCATGCCTTGCGCTTTAAGAGGATATAGCCGAGCACGACCTTGACAAGCTCAATGCACTGCACGGCGGCATAGATCGCAAGGATCGGCAGCGACGTAAGGTGCGTGAGAATCATGGCGACCGGGACGTTGACGACCCAGATGAACGCGCTGTCGAACAGGAACGTGATGATCGTTTTACCGCCGGAGCGCAGCGTGAAATAGCTGGCGTTGGTGAACGCATGGAACGGCATCAGCGAACCGACGACGAGCAAAAACTCTGTTGCAAGGCTTCGCACAGCGGGCTCGGTGTTATACAGATGCGGGATCAGCGGCGCAAACACCGCCATGATCGCGCCGACGACGGCCGACAGCGCGACGGCAAACGCGATCAGCTTGCGGTCCTCGTCCACGGCGCGTTCCAGTTCCCCGGCGCCGAGCAGCTGCCCGACGAGGATCGACACGGTCGTGCCGGTCGCAAAGAACGCGCAGAAGAACAGGTTGGACACGGTCGAGGAAATGTTGATTGCGGAAACGACCTCCAGCCCGCGCATCGAATAGCATTGGTTCAGCGTCGTCATGCCGGACGACCACAGCACCTCATTGAACAGCAGCGGCAGTCCCTTGACGGCGACCTTCTTCAGCAGCGGCACCGGCACGGTCGGATGGCGATAGAGGCCGCGGATATACGGGTGCTGCCCGGTATGGCGGTGCGCCCAGATCACGATGATCGCGCACTCGACCAAACGGGCGATGATCGTCGCCTCCGCCGCGCCGACGACGCCGAGCGCCGGAAAGCCCAGCTTGCCGAAGATCAAAATGTAATTCAGCACAAGGTTGACGAAGATCGCGGCGATGCCGGCCTTCATCGGGAGCATCGTTTCGCCGCACTCGCGGAGCGTGCTGCCGTAAACCTGCATGACGGCAAACGGCAGCATCTGCCACAGCATGACCGCCATGTACTCCTTGCCGCGCGTGAGCGTCAAGGCCATGTCGATATTGGCTTCGCCCTCATGCAGAAACAGCGAGATCAACGGCTCGCCCCACACGGCAAACACCGTGCCGAACAGCAGACACGCCGCAAGACCGATGTAGTATTTCAGCCGCATCGTGTGCCGCACGCCGTCCATATCGTGCGAGCCGTAGAACTGTGCGGTGAAGATGCCCGCGCCGGACAGCCCGCCGAAGATGCACAGGTTGAACACAAACAGCAGCTGATTGACGATGGCGACGCCGGACATGGCCTCGGTGCCGACCTGCCCGACCATGATGTTGTCGAGCAGGGACACGAAGTTGGTGATCACGTTCTGCACAAGCACCGGCAGCATCACCGCCAGCAGCCGCTGATAAAAGGCGCGGTCGCCGATGTATTTTTCTTTGAATCGCTTCATATCGGTTCCTTTATAAAACGCCCGCGTTCCCCGCCGGAGGGTACGCGGGCGTTGATGCTTTTATTCGCCGCGCAGCGTCAGGTTTGCGTCGTCGCCGCGGCGGATGCCGTCGTTGTAGATCGGATCGGACAGCGTCGGGCATTGCTCGGTATAACCCCACATCAGACCGTCCGGCAAATTGCGCTGCTTGCTCTTGTTCACCACATTCAGGTGCATATTGAGCTGTTCGCCCATGAACACCATCGAAGCGGACACGCCGCCGTCGAGGTTATACGCCTCGATGCAGTTCTCGTTTTGGAACAGCTGCGCAAACTCCAGCAGGTTCAAGCCGACGCTGCGGTCGTCCTGCCGCCCATCCACGACGATCACGACCAAATGACCCGGCTCGACCATGCCGATGCCCGCGCGCGGGTTCTGCGTAAACAGCTTGAACGGCGAGGAACGCAGGCCCGATTCGGTATTGAGCTTGCCCTCATGGATCAGCCACGGGCCGAATGAATGTACGTCACGGTAGCCGTTTTCCTTGAGTTCCGTCTCCGTGACTGTGTTCTTGAGATGGATCCCGAGCGTCAGCGTGACCGGATCCCACGACATCATGTCGTTCCGCGTGACGTTATGCAGGTACACGCGGCCGTCGCGGATCAGTACGCCCTTTTTATCGGTGTCCATGTTCAGCATATTGTCGCCGTCGATCAGCAGCACCGCGCGGTAGCGGCGCGCCATCTTCCACGGCGCCTCCGAGGTGCGCCCCGTTCGGCCCTCGTTGCCGAAGCCGGAACGGTATTGATCGGAGCGCATCCGCACGTGCGCGGTATAGTAGACCAAGGGCCGCCGTTCGTCGAGCGAGGTTTCGGTGCGATCGATCAGCACGGACAGCTCGTCCGAGCGATATTCCCAATGCCCGGCTTCGATGTCCGCCACAATGACCTCCTCCGGCTCGTCGGGCTGCCGGAAGTATTCCGCCCACTTGGGGATCGGCGTCGGTTCAGGCGTGGGCTCCGGCGTAGGCGTGGGGGTCGGCGTGGGAGTGGGCGTGGGCGTTGGGGTCGGCGTAGGCGTCGGTGTCGGCGTCGGCGTCGGGGTCGGTGTGGGCGTAAGCGTCGGGGTTGCGGTCGGCGCAGCGGTCGGTTCGACTTCTTTGCCGCCGCAGGAGAAGAACGCGCGCGGCGCTTCGGTCGGCGCTGCCGTCGGCGCGGCGGTGGCGGGCTCTGCCGTGACCGCAGGCACGGGCGTATCCGTCGGCGCGGGTGAAGGCGTCGCCGTCGGCTCCGGCGTGGGGGTCGGGGTCGGCGTGGGCGTGGGCGTCGGGGTCGGAGACACCGTCGGCAGCGGGTTTGTCGCAAGCTGCAAATGCTCCAGCAAAGAATCCTTGGCCTCATCCTCTCCGACGTGGGAAGAAATCAGCCGGTAGCCCGCATCGGTCGAAACGGTGCTGTGGTAGACGCGCAGCGAGCCGAACGAATCAAGCGCGGCCTGCGCGATTTCCGTGGACGAAAGCCCGTCAAAGGACGGCAGGCAGTCGGTATAGGTCAACACGGTCGCACCGTCCGCCGTGCCGTGCGCATAGAGCTTTTGCACGTTCTGCCCCTTATCGGCCTTGACCGCAGCCGCGACAAGCTCATTGGTGAGCTGCGCGGCGGCTTCGCCCTGCTCATCGGCGCTGCAGGTAACGACCACCTTGACCGAGAGCGCGGAAAACGTGTTCAAAAGCGTCCGGTTGGCGGCGTTCGCGCTCCACAGCTTTTTCAGATATTGGTATTCCAAAGAATGGGTCGTGTCGCACGAAACGAACACGGGATAGGTCTTCAGTCCCATCGCC
>CAMHJE010000101.1:0-8477 GCA_946185305.1 uncultured Clostridia bacterium
CCGTAGACCGCCGCGCCGAGCACGATCACGTAATCGGCCTCCGTCTCGTTCTCCCGGTTGGCGGCCGCTATGATCGGCGTTTCCACAAGCAGCAGCGCGGCAAGGCCGAGCGCCGCGAGCACGCTTGCACCGATCTTTACGCCGCGCCCCGCAAAGCGAAACACAAGCACAAGCACGATTGCCAAAAGCGGCAGCAGCGACGTATACCGATACCCGGCGGGGCCGAACGCCCACAGCAAAACGACAAGGCCCAGCAAAACGAGCGAGCACGCCCACCACCATGTCCGCTTCCAAATGAGCGGCACGACGGCGAAGGCCGCAATACCCACGCCGATCAGCCGGTAATGCGGATGCAGGCCGAACGCGACGGCGAACGCCGTCAGCAGGATCAGCGCCGCGCCTGCCCACGCGCCGATGCGCTCGCCCTTGGTCGGTGCTGTTTTTGTATGATAAACGTTTTGTTCCATGATTTGTTCCCCCATCCTCTCGGTTCGTTTTCAGTATAGCAAGGAGTTGTCACAAAATTGCGTCCGAAAGTCGTCCAAAATGCGGAATCTTTATGAAGGATTTGATAAGGATTTCCTTAAGCGGTCTTAAAACTTTCGGCTTTGTTCCGGTATTTCCCGTACATTTTACTTTTGTGTTGCGAAAAGGATTGCGCCGTGCTATACTCGAAGCGGAACAAGAGGCTTTCTTTTTCCAATTCTGAAACGGGAAGGAAACGATATGAGAGACATTTTACTGGCGACCTGTCCCATCGGGATTTGGTGCATCGTTGTTTGTGAAACCATTTTGGCGGTACTGCTGTTTCGTCTTGCCGGCAAGACGAAATCCAAGATCGCGCTGTGCTCCGCGATTCTGACGCTCGGCCTGATTTTGGACGCTGCGATCATCGGCCTCGGCGCGTTCCTGCCCCCTGCCGTGCTCGGCGCGATCAGCCCCGTTCGCTTTATCGCCCACGGCCTTTTGATCCCGCTGCTGTTCCCGATCTGCGGCTATGCGCTGCATTTGAAAAAGCCGGTCATGATCGGCGTTTGGGTGTTCACGGGACTGTTGATGATCGCGGGCCTTGCCGAAGCCCTGGCAACCGTGCTTGCGCCGGTCGAGCTGGCGAACGTCGTCCGCTATGCGTCCGTCAAGGGCGAGACGCCGCGCTGGGCCGACGCGATCAGCCGCGTGCTGTCGTTCGGCACCGTGATCCCGATGATGATTGTCGGCGTGATCGTATGGGTCAAGCAGAAGACGCCGCACCTGTTTCTGTCCGGCTTTTTGATGTTCGCCTTCTCGGCGCTCGGCCCCGCGACCGGCAACACCGATCTGATCTTTTACATCAGCATGTTCGGCGAGCTTTTGATGGTGCTGTTTTTGCTGCTGTATGCGAAAAAGGACGCAAAGAAGGCCTAAGAGTAAGCGATGGAAAAGGCTGCCCCGCGCGGGACAGCCTTATTGATTTGGTTCTTATTATGACTTTGTTCGCTTCGACAGCTCGGCATACCGGAAGATCATGCCCAGTTCGTCGATATAAAACCGGAGCAGATCCGCATGGCGGCAGGATGCGGCGATCAAATCTATCACATCCACGTCGTCCCGGACGTCGTTTTCCATAAAGCAAAACAACGCTTTTCCGACGCCCTTGCCGCGACAGGACTGCCGCACGTACAGCTCGTCCAGTACAAACGCCGTTTCCCCGGCGGCATTCAATGACGATGCCGTCGATAATATCGTTTTGTGTCCCATGGCATAGCCGATGATTTCTTTTCCGTCCAAAGCGGCATACACGGCACGCTCGCAAAAGTCCTCCGCCTCATTCGGAGAATAGGACGGGCAAACACGCTCGTCCGCCCACGCTTGAGACAGCGAACAAAGCGCATCCAGGTATGTGCGGTACGGTTCGGCGTCCGCCTCCGCCTTTGGGATCCGGAGAACGGTGCAGGTCACGGCCATCTTCTCCATCAGCGCCACAAGCTCCATCGGCTTGTCGATGCGGTATTGCGCCGTGGGAACATGACCGTAGCCATAGGTCGCCCACACGAACGGGACGCCCGCTTCTGCGGCGGCATCGGCGTCGCTTTGCGCGTCCCCGACAAAGACCGTGCCGGTAAAGCCGTTGCGTGCGATCACGGTTTGGATATTCTGCCCTTTTGTACGCGGGCCGAGGCGCATATCCTGACAGATCACGTCCGCAAAGTAATGCCGAAAGCCGTAGAAGGTCAGAAAGTTGTTGAGGTACGTCGGCTCGCAGTTGCTTGCGATAAACAGGCTGTACTTTTGCGACAGCGTTTGCAGCATCGTTTCCAGTCCGTCATACAGCCGCCCGCCTTCCTTGAGGATCGTATCGCAGCCCAGTTTTTCGGCATGGCGGAAGATGCGCAGCTTCACGCTTTCATCCGCGTCCTTCAGCTCTGGGAACAAGCCCTCGACATACGGCAGCGCGGCAAGTCCCGTGACCGCATAGACCTCGTCCACGGTCGGCTGATGCACGCTCGGCATATCCTTTACCGCGTCGGCAAAAAAGTCGCGGTAACGCGCCGCATAGTCCCACAGGGTTCCGTCCAAATCAAATCCGATGCTGTCCATCGTTATGCCTCCCAGTCCGCTTTGGGGCGCTGCACCTCGATGCCGAGCGCCTTTTGCAATTTATAGAGCTTATCCGCCTCCAGCATGGCTGTCACATGGTTGCCGTCCGCTTCATAGCTTTCGGAAAGGATCGTGCCGATCTCGCGCACGGTGTTCATCGCGTCGAACTTATCGTATGGAATCACAAGCTCCACGCGCGTCTGCGTGCGGTTCAGCGCCGTTTCGACTTTGTCCAACAGCGTCTCGATGCCGAGCCCCGTCTTGGCGCTGATCGTCACCGCGCCGTCCCGTTTGCGCGGTGCGGCGTCCTCTCTGTCCGCTTTATTGTACACTTCAATCAGCGGCGTATCGCCCGCGCCGAGTTCGGTCAGCACCTGCTCCACGACGCGCATCTGGATATCGTAATGCGGACACGCGCTGTCCACGACGTGCAGGATCAAATCGGCGTCGTGCACCTCCTCCAAGGTCGAATGAAACGCCTGCACCAGCTCATGCGGCAGCTTGTTGATAAAACCGACCGTGTCGGACAGCAGACATTCGGTGCCGTTCGGCAGCGTCACGCGGCGCACGACCGGATCGAGCGTGGCAAACAGCTTGTCCTCGGCGAGCACGTCGCTGTCGGACAGCGCGTTTAAGAGCGTGCTTTTGCCCGCGTTCGTATAGCCGACGAGAGCGACAAGCGGCACGGCGTTTTTCTTCCGCGCGGTACGTCTAAGGCCCCGCTGCTTTTCGACCTCGCTCAGCTCCTGTTCGAGTTCAAAGACCCGGCGGCGGATCCGTCTGCGGTCGATTTCGAGCTTCTTTTCGCCGGGGCCGCGCATACCGACGCCCGATGCGCCCTGCCTTGACATAACCACGCCCGCGCCCAACAGACGCGGCAGGCGGTATTTCAGCTGTGCCAGTTCGACCTGCAGCTTGCCCTCACGCGTAGTGGCGCGGGTGGCGAAGATATCCAAAATCAGCATCGTGCGGTCGATGACCGGCGCGCCGAGAATATCCTCCAGGTTTCGAATCTGGATCGCGGACAGTTCATCGTCGAAGATGAACAGATCCGCTTCGGTCGCACTGCCAAGGAGCCGCAGCTCGTCCGCCTTGCCGGAGCCGACATAGGTCGCGTTATCGACGGGACGCTTTCGCTGCTGCTCGACCGCCACGACCTTAACGCCCGCGGTTTCGGCCAGCTGTTTGAGTTCTTCGAGCGTGTCATAGCCGTCGTTGTTCTCGATGCCGACCAAAATCGTTCGCTCCGGCTCGCTCTGCGTAACCGCATAGGTCGGCGCCTTTAAGCGTGCGTCGGCCTTGGCGATCGCATCCAAAAGACCGCGCTGCGGCAGCCGGTCGTGGCGCATCGGGCCGTAGATCAGTGGCTTTCGCTCTTCCTCCACCATCTCCCCGACGAATGACGCATACACGCTTGTGGGCTTGCCGTCCCGCACGCCGATGGCTACCATCGCGTCGAGCCGCATGGAGTTCAGCGTGCCGAGGTCCACATCGGACAGATAGCCGCTGCCGTTCGGGTGTGTGTGGATACAGCGCACGCCGCAAAGCCGGTCGATGTTGCGGACAAGGCGCATGTTCGGCATCGAAACCGTCGTCGCGTCGCCGATCGACACATCTGCGATCATGCCCCCGCGGGAGATATAGACCGAGATTTCACGTCCGATGCGACCGGTAAAATCCGCAAGCGCCTCGGCCAGCTCGCGCGAAAGGAACACCCCGGTCGGCTGTTCGAGCGTATAGAGGATTTGCATTTCCTCCAGTATGGTATCGCGGATGCCCGCGACGTTGCCGTTGATTTTCTTTTCCATAGATTCCCTTTTATTTTGATAAGGCGTCGATCACATCGGTCGCAAGCAGCATCCGTTCGCCCAGCAGTCGATACGCTTCGGCGGCGCTTGTGCCGAGAAGATACGTCCCCGCCCTTGCCGCGTCGAACGGCGTAAGACCTTGGCTCAACAGTCCCGTGATGATGCCGGTCAGCACATCGCCGCTGCCGCCCTTGGACAGCCCCGGCGTACCTTCGGTGCAAAGCACGGTATGCGTGCCGTCGGTCACAACCGTGGTCGCACCCTTTAGAAGCACGGTGCAGGAAAATCCCTTTGCCGCCGTGATCGGATCGGCAAGGATTTCCGTGATCGAAACGTTTTTCAGCCGCGCCATCTCGCCCGGATGCGGCGTGATGACAACGTTTTTATGCAGCAGCGGCAAAAGCTCCGGGTGCCTTGAAAGGCAGTTCAGCCCGTCCGCATCGAGCACCGCGGGAATGCCGCTTTCCAGCACCGCCTTCAGCAGCGGCGCAATCTCGCCGCTGCCGACGCCGCAGCCGACGCCGACGGCGCTCTTTTTGGCAAGCGCCGCAATCGCCGTTTCGCAAGCTGCCTCGTTCCAGTCCTCCGTGCCGGTCGGAACCGTGATCGCTTCCGGCAGTGCCGAAAACATCGGGCGCACAGTATCCGGCGTGCAGACCGAGAGGATGCCGCAGCCCGCGCGCAGCGCCGCCCTTGCAGACAGCAGAGCAGCCCCGGTATATTGCTTCGACCCGACGCACAGCAGCGCGTGACCGTTCTTTCCCTTATGCGAATCGAAGGGACGCGGCGGCAAAAGCGGCTCGATATCCGCACGCTCCTGCCAAAAGATATCCTCAGTGAAGGAGAACGGCTGCTCGTCCGCCAGCGGACAGACCGTGATTGCGCCGGTATACGCGCGGCCCTGCCCCAGAAGCATGCCGGTTTTGACAAACTGCATCGTGACGGTTTCCGTGGCCTTCACCGCCGCGCCGAGCACCTTGCCGTGCGCCGCATCAAGTCCGGACGGGATATCGGCGGCAAGCACCGGACAGCCGGACGCATTGATGCGCTCGATCACGGCCGCGTATTTGCCCGTCACTTCACGATCCAGTCCGACACCGAAGATCGCATCGACAAGCAGTTCGTCCGGGTTCGGCGTCCATTCCGTTTCCACGGGTACGCCCGCTTCCTTGGCAAGCGCAAGATAGTATGCCGTATCCGCCGTCAGCTTTTCCAAATTGCCGACCATGACGATCCGGACGGGAACGTTTTCCTTTTGCAGCAGCCACGCAAGTGCCACACCGTCGCCGCCGTTGTTGCCGCTGCCGCAAAGACAGGTCACGGCACGGCCTTTGCGCAATCGCAAAGCGGCTTCACATAAGCCCATAGCGGCGCGGCGCATGAACTCCTTGGACGGGATGCCGCCGTCGATGCGGCTTCTGTCCCATGCCTTCATATCCTGCGGCCAAACGACGCGTTTCATGCTTCGTCCTCCAGACTTGCCAATGCGGCGTCAAGCGCCTTAAAGCACACATCATAGCCGTACCCGCGCGACTGGAGCCGCGACAGGACGCGCTGCTTTCGCTTTTCCGGTTCGAGCGACGCAAACTGGCGCGCAAACTTTTCGGCGACCGCGACGGCGTTTTCCAGTTCCGTTTCGTCGGGCAGTTCGCTGAGCGTCTCGGCAATGATTTCCTTATCTATATGATGCTCCGCAAGCTGCCGGTACAGGTGCGAGCGGGACAGAGGCTTTGTGGCAAGTCGCGTTTTGACAAACTGCTCCGCAAAGCGCCGGTCGTCCAAAAGGCCGAGTTCCTTTAGGCGCGCTATCGTTGCTTCCACATCGGCTTCGCCGTAATCCTTGCCGTCCAGATAGGTTTGCATTTCGTATACGGTGCGGTCGCGCGCGGTCAAGTAGGACATTGCACAGTCCATCGGTGACAGACCTTTTCCCTTAGCCATAGCGTCCTCCCTGCTTGCTTTCATAGAATATCAGTATAGCACAGGATCGAAGAATTGAAAAGCATGTGTTTTGCCCCGGCGCAATTTTGCTGTTGCCGCATATTGCATATTCCGGTAAAATCTGTCGAAAAGATTCGTCTAAATTGTAACAACTTTATAAACGGTTTTCAAAGCGGGTAGTCAAAATCTTTTTTTGTGATACAATGCAAGTGAGAAAAAAGGATGATTCTTCCGTGCATTCGGAGCAGAAAGAAGGAACGATATGAAGCATACGATTCGGAAAACGGCTGCGTTTCTGTGCCTTTGCGCCGCGCTTTTGACGGCGGCGTGCGCAGATCCCGCAGCGACCAAAACCAATGTGGATTTGCCCGGTTCAAGCGTGGCTCCGGCGGAGACCGCAATGCCGCAGCAGATGATCGAAGTGATCGCAACCGCCGACCCGGCCATTGCCGAGCAGCAGGCGAAGCTGAACGATATTTTGAAGCGGGCGACCTTCCTCGACGGCGTGACCGTGAACGGCGTTGCCCTCGGCGGCATGACGCTGCAGGACGCGACCGCGGCGCTGCGCGAAGCCGTGCAGAATACAAAGCAAGCCTTTGTTGTCTATGCAAACGACGAAGCGCACACGGCTTTTTCCGGCGCGGAGATCGCTATGGACGACAACTTGGAGGATGTGCTTGACGAAGCGTTCAACCTCGTCCGCGAGGACAACGGGTATGACGCGGTCATGGCCGAGGTGGAAAGCATTGCCAACAGCGGCAAGGCCTACGATGTGACGCTCAGCTTTGCGCCGGACGCGCTGCAAAGCGCGGTCGATGCGTATGCCGAGGCGCACGACACCGCCCCGGTCAACGCTTCCGTCACCTACAACGCCGACGAAAACAAGATCGACTATACCGACGATGTACCCGGACAGCTCGTGGATCGTGAGGCGCTCACCGACGCGCTCCTGCATGCGCAAAACGGCGACGATGTGGAGGTTGTGCTTGTGGAGCAGCCTGCCGAAGTCACGCGGGACAACGTCGCCGAAAAGTTCGTGCTGCGCGGCTCGAAGACGACCGATTACAGCTCGAGCAACAAGAACCGCAAGCATAACGTCAAAAAGGGCTGTGAAATGATCACCGGCACGGTGCTGCATCCCGGCGATGTGTTCTCTGCGAACGAAACGCTCGGCGTGCGCAACAAGGCGAACGGCTGGAAGCTTGCCGGCGCGTACCAGACCGGTACGACCGTGCAGGAATATGGCGGCGGCGTGTGCCAGCTTTCCTCCACGCTGTATAACGCGGCGGTACAGGCGGACATGGAGATCGTGTTCCGCCGGAACCACTCGATGCCGGTGCATTACATCGACATGGGTCTCGATGCCACGATCAACTCGGTCGGCAATATCATTGACTTTAAGTTCAAAAACAGCAGCAAGTCTGATATCATCATCATCGGCTATGCGAACGGCAAGAAGCTGACGTTTGAAATCTACGGCATCCCGATCATCGAGGATTCCAACGGCGAATACGACGAGATCCGCATTCCGAAGCCCAAGAAGACCAAGACGCTGTCGCCGTCCGGTGAGATCGAATATCAGGTTGACGAATCGCTGAAGCCCGGTCAAAAGAAGAAGATTCAGGATCGGCAGAACGGCTCCGTCTGGCAGAGCTACAAGCAGTACTATCTGAACGGCGAGCTTGTCAAGGAAGAGAAGCTCGACACCTCCACCTATAAGGCCTTTGCCGGCGTGTACGCCATCGGCCCGGAGGCGGAAGACAGCGGTTCTTCCGATCAACAAAGCGGTTCTTCGAGTGGCAGTTCCGGTTCAGACAGCTCCGGCGGCGGCTCAAATTCCGGTTCCACCACTACCGAGCCGGCAGGAACGGGCGATAGCGGCAACGCGGGTTCTGCCGATTCCGGCAATGCAGGGTCTGCCGATTCCAGTTCCGGTAACAGCGACAGCGGTTCTTCCGGTTCCGGCTCCGGCAGCGACAGCGGTTCTTCCGGTTCCGGCTCCGGCAGCGACAGCGGTTCCTCCGGTTCCAGCTCCGGCAGCGACAGCGGTTCTTCCGGTTCCGGCTCCGGCAGCGACAGCGGTTCCTCCGGTTCCAGCTCCGGCAGCGACAGCGGTTCTTCCGGTTCCGGCTCCGGCAGCGACAGCGGTTC
>CAMHJE010000102.1:0-8466 GCA_946185305.1 uncultured Clostridia bacterium
AAATGCTGCGTGATCGTTCCGTCCATAAGCATCTGATTGTAGATACCCTTCCGATGCTCTTTCAGGTATCGTTTCCGCCGCCAGCCCCAGACGCCAATGTCGCCTTCCGGCTGTTCGTCCATGACGAGGTTTGGAATCATTACGCCGTTGATTTCAGTATAAGTACCGCCTTTTTCCTCAAAAATGCTTTTCATGTGGTGCCTCCTGTGATAAAATAATGGTGCGGCTAACCGCTGAAAGTCATGCTCCTTTCCGATAGCCGCACTGTTTTCTTCTTTTACCGCAGGAAGACCATTTCGCAGCTATTCTGTAGTAGTGGTTTGAAACCACCCTTTACAGAATACAGCTGAATACGGCTTTTCGTCCCGCGAGGAGATCGCACAGCGGCTTGCCGCCCTGCAGCAAAAATACAATGAAGCGCCGGAGCGCGGCGCGGGTGTACCGATGGACGGGACGCTACTGCGCGGCGTCGAGACAAACGACGACGGAAAGGTCGTCGCATCGCACACGTATATCGAAGCCGAATCGCCCGAAACCGGATACCGGTTTGCGGTTTCCAACAGCTACGACAACGCCGAGGTCATCCAAAAGACCCATTACGATGCGCTCGGCAACGCGGTCGGAAGCGAGGTGCGGCGCGTGGAAAAATCGTCCCAATTTACGTTTATCAAAGCCAACGAGCCGCAGGCGGACTGCTTTGTGTGGGACGCGGAGGTGAAGGACACGAATATGATTCCCGAACGGGCGAAAAACGCGCTGCACACGACGCCGGAGGAGGCGATCCGGGCGGCGCAGTCTTTCCTTGCCGATGCGGAACTTTCGGAGGAATACGCCGTACAGCGGTTGCTATTGATCACGGAGTTTGAGCCGGAGGACGAGCCGCTGTATGCCTATCGCGCGGTCTGTACGCATAAGGTCGGCGGCTGCGGCACGCTGATGGTCGGCAACCACGTCGAGGAGGACATAGACGATATGTATGCGCCGCTGTGGCCGTATGAAAAGCTGACGGTGGATGTGAACGATACCGGCGTGTATTGCGTGCAGTTTCATTCGCCGCTGTCCGTCGGTGAAACGCTGACGGAAAAGACGAATCTGCTGCCCTTTGCACAGGTGCAGGCCATCGCGGAAAAGATGCTCCCGATCCTGTTTGAACGCGAGGCGGGCACCTTTGGGGACATCCCGGCGCGAGTGACGTACCGCAAGCACATCGACCGCGTGGAGCTGGGGCTTTGGCGCATACGCGAAAAGGACCGCATCGACCGCGGGCTTCTAATCCCGGTTTGGGCATTCTTCGGCAGCGCCACGGAAACCGACCCGGTGGACAATTACGAATTCACGAGCTATTATCCGATCCTGCTGGTGAACGCCATCGACAGCAGCATCATCGACGCCGGACCGGGGTATTGAGCGTTTTTGCCGTTCGCCCGTCCGACAACAAAAACTCCCTTTGCGTGATGCAAAGGGAGTTTGGCATATTCAATGAGAAGCGATTCAGCTCCGTTTCACCAGCACCCGATACCCGCACGGCGGGACGGAGACGCGAAGGCTCATGCTTGCACGGAAGACGTCGCCGTTTTCGGCGGTATAGTCGCCTGCGAACGGGACGGGGGAATCGCCGTCCGGTCCCTCGAACAGCAGGGTGGGGAACAGAACTGCGTTTTGCGCGGCGTCGGAACGGCTGACAAGCACGATCACAACGTCCGTTTCGTCGTAGCGGATCACCGTGAACAGGTCACGTCCGACCGCGCCCATGCGCATACGGCCGGTGCGCAGCACGGCGTGCTTTTCCCGAAGCGTCGTCAGCGAAGCGACGGTTTGGATCAGCGTCTGATCCGCGGTATCCCACGGATAGGTCTTGCGGTTAAAGGGATCACGAAGACCCGTCTGCCCGGCTTCGTCGCCGTAGTACAGGCACGGCACGCCGGGGATCGCCACCGCGAGCGCGACGGCTGCGGCATAGCGCCGCTTGGCGCGTTCCACGTCGGCTGCATCGGGAGCAAAGGCCAGCTGCACCTCGCGCGGGGTGGCTTCGGAATCCGGCGCGCCCGCAAACGCGGAGATCGCGCGGCCGATATCGTGCGAGCCGAGCATGTTCAGACACGCTTCGTAAAAGTCCTTCGGGTAGCTTTCCCGGATGCGCTGCAGGCTGTCGTCGAGCGTATAGGCGTCGATCTCATTGCAGAAGAAGCGGCGCACCGCGCGAAGAAACGGATAGTTCATCGGCGCGTCCAATTCGTCGCCGTTGCAGTAGCCGCGGCGTCCCTCCGGCCCCATTTTGGTGGCGCAGTCCTCCCAGACCTCGCCGAGCAGCACCGTATCGGGATTCTGATACTTGACTGCGCGCCGCACGCCGCGAATGAATTCGTCGGGCAGCTCGTCGGCCACGTCGAGCCGCCAGCCGCTTGCGCCGCGCCGGAGCCATGTCCGCAGCACGCCGAATTCGCCTTGGATAAAGTCCTGATAGCTCGGCGTCAGCTCCTCCACGTTCGGCAGGGAACGGAAGTTCCACCAACATTCATAATCGTCGGGATAGCTGCGGAAACGATACCATTCAAAGTACGGCGACCACGGCGTATCGCACGCGCCGTTGCCGTAGCGGTGGAAGCGGTCGAAATAGATGCTGTCGTCCCCGGTGTGCGAAAAGACGCCGTCCAAAATGATGCGGATGCCCATGGCCTTTGCGTCGGCGGCGAGGCGTTCAAAATCCTCGTTCGTGCCGAGCAGCGGATCCACGGAAAGGTAGTCCGCGGTGTTGTAGCGGTGGTTGGAGTGCGCCGCAAAGATCGGATTCAAATACAGGCACGTCACGCCGAGCGAACGAAGATAGGGAAGCTTGGAACGGATGCCCTCCAGATCGCCGCCGAAATAATCGTCCGGCTGATAATCCTTTTCGCCGCCGTGCGGGAGGTAGAGCGGATCGTCGTCCCAGTTTTCATGCGTGACAATCGGGCGGCCGGTCTTGCGATAGGCTGTGGCACGCTCGCGGAATTTTGCAGGATCGGAGCAGCAGAACCGGTCGGGGAAGATCTGATACGCGACGCCCTCGCGGAACCATTGCGGTGTGGTAAACGCGCCGTCATACAGCGTCACGCCGTACAGTGCGGGCATTTCGGAAAAATGTCCCTCGCCCGATTCGGCACCGTAGAAGAACATACGGTCGTCACGGAACCAGCAAAAGCAGTACGCGGCGTGCTGCGGCTGATCCGATACGCGGACGGACACGAAGGCGCGCGATCCGTTCTGCTCCATCGGCAGGACACGGATGCCGCCGTTGTCGCACCAATAGAGGTGCAGCGGCTCGCCGTTGTCCGGCTCGTAGTCGCAGGAAAGATACAGCGTTTGACCGCACGGGACGGCGCCCTGCGGAAAGCGGTCGTGAATATTTCTCGAATGATGCAGAATTCTCATAGCGTACCCTATTATACACGCTGTTTTTCGGTTTGTCGAGAAATCTTGCGGAATTTATCCGTTAAATCTTCATCAATTATACAGCAAAAGTCTTTGACGCATGCGGCGGTATATGCTATACTCACGGTATGGAAGACAGTAAGAAACAAAACTTCATCCGGAATGTGCTTTTCGCGGCCTGCATCGCCGCGATCATTTACCTTGCGTTCGCGTATGCGATCCCGATCCTGTCGCCGTTTTTGGTCGCCTTTATCGTGACAGCGCTGATCACGCCGCTCGTCGATCTCTTACATCGCAAATTCGGCATTGCCAAAAAGCTCAGCGCGATCGTGCTCGTCACCGTATCGTATCTGATCCTGATCGGGCTGCTGTTTTTGCTCGGCTTCGGCGCGTACCGGTGGGCGATGAATGCGGACGGGTGGTTCCAGACCGTGTTTGTTGCAAGCGTGCTCGATATCTCCGCACGCCTTGCCGCGCTGCTGAACAACGTCGCCTCGGATCTTCTGCCGTTCCTCGCCTCCGCGCGGGACAGCTTGATCTCCACAATCGGCTCCAAGGTTTCCACGATCTCCGCCGATATTCTGTCCCGCACCGCGACTGCGCTGCCGGGGTTCCTTGTTCGCGTGATTTTTGCCGTCGTCGCCACCTACTTTATGGCGACCGATACGGACAGGCTCAAGCACTTTATCGCCACGCGCCAGTCCGAGAGCATGTATACGACGCTGTCGGCGGCGTATCTGTCGCTGAAAAGCACGCTCGGCAAATACATCCGCGCCTATTCGCTGATCTTCCTCATCACCTTTGCCGAGCTGACCGTGGGCTTTTTATGCGCCCGCGTCGAAAACTTTGTGCTGATCGCACTGCTGGTAGCCGTGTTCGATATTCTGCCGATCCTCGGCAGCAGCATGATCCTGCTGCCGTGGTCGATCATCCTGCTCTTGACCGGCGACTATTCGCGCGGGATCGTCATGTTCTTTGTGTATCTGATCGTTGTGATCGTGCGGCAGTTCATCGAGCCGAAGATCGTGGGCGAGCATGTCGGCCTGCATCCGTTGATCACGCTCGTCGCCATGTACGTGGGCGGCAAGCTGTTCGGCGGCGTGGGACTGTTCGGATTCCCGATGACCTGCGCGGTGCTGGTGCAGCTGCAGAACGCCGGTTTTTTGCACCTGTTCCCGCAGCGCCGTGAGGCTGTCATGCCCGTGAGCGCCCCAAAAGAAAAATTTTTCAAAAAAACCTCCCGAAACCCCAAAAAATAATGCCGCCGTCATACTTTTGTGACATTTTGGACGAATTTGGATGGTATACTGTCAGTACAGCAACAAAGGGAGGGAACCCGTATGATTCGTATTCTGATCGTTGATGACGAGCAGCCCATCGCCAATTTGATCCGCATGAACCTCGCCAGGCAGGGGTATGACTGCACCTGCGCCTATGACGGACAGGAGGCCGCTGACCTTCTCGAAAAGAACCCGTTCGACCTCGTGCTGCTCGATATCATGCTGCCCAAATACAACGGCTATGACCTGCTGGCCTTCATTCGCCCGATGAATATTCCGGTGATCTTCCTTACGGCCAAGAGCGACGTCGGGGATCGTGTGAAGGGACTGAAGCTCGGCGCGGAGGATTATATCGTCAAGCCGTTTGAGATCATCGAGCTGGTCGCCCGCATTGAGGTCGTGCTGCGCCGCTACAACAAGACGCAAAGCTATCTGGAGATCCTGGATATCGTGATCGACTTCGAAGGGCATACCGTGATCCAAAACGGCAAAAAGATCGACCTGACGCGAAAGGAGTTTGATCTCCTTGTCGTGCTGTGTCAGAATCCGAATACCGCGCTGTTCCGCGAATCGCTGTTTGAAAAGATCTGGGAAACCGATTACATGGGCGAAACGCGAACATTGGACAGCCACATTCAGCGCCTCAGGCGCAAGCTCGGCTGGCAGGATCGCATCAAAACCGTACATAAGGTCGGCTACCGCCTGGAGGTGCCGACGGAGGAGCCCGAAACCGAAGCATGAAATTTGCGCTGAAAATCTGTCTCTGCACCGTTCTGATCGTGGCCTTGCTGTTCGGCATCCTCGGTCAGATTTTGGTTGCGCAGAGCTTTGACGCTGCGTTGCGATTCCGCGTCCGCATGGCGGAGGCGGAATTTTCGGCGTTGGCTTCTGCGATGGAGGCGGAGATCTACGGGATCCGGCTGTATTACAACGTCGTGTCCGAGCGCATGTATGAGGAGCTTTTGTCCCGCGCGAGCCGCAACCAGGGCACCGACGCGCCCTGCGCGCTCTACGGCGAGGATCGCGCGCTGATCGCCTCGGCGGGCGGGCAGTTCGGCGATGAGCTGCCGTTTTCCGAGCTGCGCCCGCGCCGCTTTGCCTACCGGCTGACGCGGGAGGATGGCGCCGCGATGCTCGAAACGGCGGGCAGCATCGTCATCGGCGGCAGCACGTACTTCCTTGCGGTGCGCTATCATGCTGACGACCTGCTGCGTTTCCGCACCGAGCAGGTGCGCTCGGTCGTGCTGCTGCATGCCGTCACGGTCGCGGTCTGCACCGCCGTGATGCTGCTGATCGCGTATTTTGTGTCTAAGCCGCTGGTGCGCTTAAAGCGGTTCACCGGCATCATCGGCAGCGGCAATTATTCGCGCCGTGCCAAGGTAACGACGCTCGACGAGATCGGCGATCTCACCGTCGCGTTCAACGATATGACCGGCGCAATCGAACAGAAGGTCACCGAGCTGGAGGGCAACGCCAAGCAGCAAAAGGACTTTGTCGCGTCGTTCTCGCATGAACTGAAAACGCCGATGACCTCGATCATCGGCTATGCGGATATGCTGCGGAGTCAGGAGCTGGACGCCGAGGACGCGTTCATGGCGGCAAACTTCATCTATTCCGAGGGCAAGCGGCTCGAATCCCTGTCGCTGAAGCTGATGGACCTTGTCGTGCTCGACAAGACCGATTACAAGCTGATGCGCGGCTATTCGCGCCGGGCGCTCGGCCATGTCGTAGCCGTCGTCACGCCGATGCTCGAAAAGGCCGAGCTGACGTTTTTATACGAGATCGAACAGCAGCAGATTCTGTTTGAGAAGGATTTGTTGCTGACGCTGATCACCAATCTTTTGGACAACGCTCGCAAGGCGTCCTCGCCGGGCAAGCGCGTGTGGCTCGTCGGCAAAAAGATGGGCGGGCGGTATCGCGTTTCCGTGCGGGACGAGGGCATCGGTATTCCGAAGGAGGAACTGAGCCGCATCACCGAGGCGTTCTATATGGTCGATAAATCCCGCGCGCGGGCGCAGCACGGCGCAGGCCTCGGCCTTGCGATTGCGAACCGCATTGCGGGACTGCACGGCAGCAGTCTGCATTTTGAAAGCGAACAGGGCGTCGGCACGACGGTTTGGTTCGATGTGCCGCTGGCCGGACGGGAAAGGAGGCAACAGGATGAAGACGATCCTGCATAAGCTCCTTGCCGCCGCGAAGCATGCCGGTAATCTGCTGCTCTCCCGCATCCGCGACTTTAACCGCGCCCTGCGGCAGAAGGACCGGAGCGTCCGCACCCGCTATACGTATGCGGCGCTGTCGCTCGGCACTGTCGTGATCGCGTACCTGCTGGTGCTGCTCAACCGCGGCGTGTTCGCGCTGACCGAGCATCGCCTGTTTAACCATGCGTCGTATGAATCGGTCAATATCGTCAGCGCGGGCGGCATCAGCGATCCGCTGTCCCGCGCCGTGCGCGTGGCCCTGTTTGCAAGCTGTGAGTTCGAGGGCGAGGAGCGCGCGACGCTGCCCGAGGAGGTCAGCCGCGCCGAAGCCGTCGAGCGCATCCGGCAGCTTTGGGAGCAAACGCTTTCGCTGTACGCACCGGGCGGCCGCCTTGCCACCGGGGAGGAGGTCAGCCGTGTGCTTGCCGCAAGCAAGTATACGGCGCGGCTCCGCGATTTCTACAACGACGAAACGAGCGCCAAGATCGCCGTGTGGGGCGCGCAGGCGTATTACACCGCCGCCGGCGGCCGCGTCTATTGCCTGTCCGCCGAGCTGGACAGCCGCACAAACGATCTCTACTCGATGACGCTCGCGCTGTTCGAAAACATCGACGGCACCGATCCAGCATCGGACTTCTATCCGTTCCTGGACGCGCTGAACGAACCGCGCAGTGCAGCGGACGGTATGATCGTCACGCAAACGCCGACCGGCACCGAAACGACGCTGACCCTGTCCGACGGGTTGCGCCTTGTGCGCGAAACGCAGCGCGGCAGTCAGATCTATCTGTATATCACCGAATAACGGCAAAACGCAACGCGCCCTTTCCGAAAACGGAAGGGCGCATTTTCTTTAGAATCGGTACCGTTCCGGCACGTAAAACGGCTGATCCTCCATGGTGCGGTTGTTGCGGTTGGGCGGGTTGTCCTTGCCCCGGCGGCGTTCGGTTTCGCTCGGACGCGGGATCTGCTTTTCGGGCTTTTGCTCGGTCATGGAAATACCTCCGTGATGGAATTTGCGGCGCGGCTGTTTGCCGTTCCGTCTACGGTTATTTTGTGTAAAGTTTCGGTAGATATCCGAGAAAATATTGGAAACGCATCTTGTTTTCAACTACCCCCTGCGATATAATAATGAAGTTAATTTGCTGCAGGCACAGCCTGCGGAAAGGAATCAGGATGGAAGAAAGAAGCAAGAATTTCATCGAGGAGTTTATCGAGGAAGACATGCGGACCAAGGAGCCGCGCGTGAAAACGCGTTTTCCGCCCGAGCCGAACGGCTATCTGCACATCGGTCATGCGAAGGCGCTGACCGTGGATTTCGGCATGGCGGAGCAGTACGGCGGCACCTGCAACCTGCGCTTCGACGACACGAACCCGACCAAGGAGGACGTGGAGTATGTCGAGGCGATCAAGGAGGATATTCGCTGGCTCGGCTTCCAATGGGATCAGCTTCTGTTCGGCTCGTCCTATTTCGACAAGTGCTATGAATTGGCCGTCAAGCTCATTAAAAAGGGCATGGCGTATGTGGACGACCTTTCCAAGGATGAAATGCGTGAATATCGCGGCACGCTGACCGAGCC
>CAMHJE010000103.1:0-8391 GCA_946185305.1 uncultured Clostridia bacterium
GAGGCGTTTCCAAACGAGCAGCGGCGTTAAAACCGCAAAGTATAAAATGCCTGCCGCAAAGCTGAACGGATGCGCGTGCATCCAAACGGAAAGGCATAGCCCGATGCCGATGGCAGCAAATATGAGTGCCACCAGCGGGTACGGAACGCTGTAAGCGGTCAGCACGGTACACGGTGCGGCAAGCACCGCAAGGGTAATCAGTACGCCGTCCGAAAGCGTTTTCAAAACGGCATGCAGCTGTTTTTTCATTCGCCCGCCTCCTTCCCCGGCGACAGGCGGCAAACGAGCGTATCGTTGCCCGTGCGGATCGGAAGCGTGTTTTCGGCGTGCATCGGCTCGGACAGGAAGGTTTTCAAGAACGTCGTCAGTTCTCCGTCGGATCGGATCCGAAGCGTTTTCATGCCGATGTACAGCGTGAAGGAAATCTGCTGCTGCAACAGATGATCGGTCAAAAAGGCAAGCTGATCCAAGAGGTTCTGCTGCTTGGCATACGAATCCGGAAGATCGAGCGCAAGGATGATGTTTTTGCGGATCAGCTCCTGCGGCTCGCGGATGATCAGCTCGTCATGCTTGCTCGACAGTTTCCAATGGATCAGATTCAGCGAATCGCCCGGGCGATAGCCGCGCAGCTCATGCTCTTCGGAAAAGCCCTGCGGCTTTGGCTTGAGGATCTGTTCGGAAGGATCAATCAGTGTCGGCATCGGATCGGGCGCGACAGGCGTCGGCAGCACGGTAAACGTAACCGCATTGGCTTTTCGCACAGGAATCGCAAACAAGCCCAGATAATCATAGGCACGTGCATAGCGGATCGAGCAGCGCACCGTACCGATGCGGTCGGTTGCCGTTTTGATCGTCTTATCCTTTCGATGCAGACCGATCAGCCGGAACACATGGCGCGTCGACTTTTCGTCGGCAAACAGGTTTTGCTCCTCGATGCAGAGCTTCAGACAATCGAGCGGCAGAAAGAACCCGCACAGCGCACGGACACGCACATGCGTCCCATTTCCGCGCTGCACGTCCTCCGCGCCGATCAGCATAACCTGTGTTGTCAAAATGGCGGGCAGACTCAACAGCAGTGATACGACGGGCAAGCACAACACAAACAGCAGTATGTAATGGGAAACATACTGCCCGAATGCAAGATGGAACGACACCGCCGAAGCCAATGCCGACAGATAAAGAATCCGCCGACCGCGCATGTTATTTCACGGTCGGAGCCGGTGTGTTTTTCAGAATTTCGGTTAAGATCGCTTCTGCGCTGCGGCCGGCGGCCTTCGCATCGGCGGTCAGCAGCAGCCTGTGGGTGATCGTCGCCGGATAGATCAGCTTTACGTCGGCGGGAATCACGTAATCGCGGCCCTGCACCCATGCAGCGGCCTTCGCCATCGAAGCGGCGGCCAGCGAAGCGCGCGGGCTTGCACCCTGCAAAATCTGCGCGTGACTGCGCGTGGCGTTGCCGAGCCGGATGATGTATTCCAAAATCTTGGGATTGATATAGGTATGGTCGATGACCTCACGGATTTCCGCAAGGCCGTTTCGATCGGCAATGCAGCGCACACCGTCCAAAGGATTGCCCTTCTGCTTGCGGGAAAGCAGCTCAAGCTCGTCCGCAGGACGCGGATAGCCCATGGATAAACGAACCATGAACCGGTCAAGCTGCGAATCCGGCAGCAGCTGTGTGCCGGAAGCGCCGACCGGGTTCTGCGTGGCGATCACAACAAACGGATCCGGGACCGGATGGGTCACGCCGTCCACGGTCACATTGCCCTCCTCCATTGCCTCAAGCAGCGCGGACTGGGTGCGGCTCGTTGCGCGATTCAGCTCGTCCGCAAGGAACAGATTGCAAAGGATCGCGCCGGGCTGATAGACCATGCGGCCGGTCTCCTTATCCGGCATGGAAAAACCCACGATATCCGAGGGCAGTACGTCCGGCGTAAACTGCACACGGTTGTATTGCAGGCCGAGCGCCTTGCTGAACGCGAGCGCCATTGTGGTTTTGCCGACGCCAGGAATGTCTTCCAGCAAAATATGGCCGCGCGCCAAAATAGCAAGCAGCGCCATGATCAGCACATTGTCCTTGCCGACGACCGCTTTTTTCAATTCGTCCAAAATGGATTTAGGATCTGTCATATTCTCCTCCGCTAATACGGGTATTTCCTGCTTACTATTATACACATACATTCGTCAAAGTTGTAACAAAAAAATGAACAATCCGGAAAAATCCCAAAAATCGAAGATTATTTACAAAGTTTTTAGCTGATGCAGCCGGGGCAAAAGCCGTCCTTCCGCCTTTATTCGATTTGAGGAATATAAAACGACAGGCTGCCCAAGTGGACAGCCTGCCTATGCAATGGAAAAGGTTATTGCTCGTCTTCGTCGTAATCCTCGTCGTCCTCGTCCTCATCATCGTCGCCGCCGGTGAGCGAAGAGAAGAAACGGGCAAGGCCTTTCTTCTTGGGCGCGGGAGCATTCTCCTCGTCGTCCTCATCCTCGTCTTCATCGTCGTCATCGTCGCCTTCGAGCATCCGCTTGAACCAGCCTTTTTTGCGTTCCTTGGGCTGCTCGGCTTCGGCCTCGTCCTCGTAGTCCTCTTCCTCATCTTCTTCATCGGCGATGGGTTCGGGCTGCTTCTTAGCGGGGCGAGCAGGCTTGGATGCCTTGGGCTTTTCCTCCTGACGGGCGGGTTCCTGCGGTTCAAGCGACTCCATCGTAACACGGGCGGTCGCTTCGGGAACCGGGCGTACATCGAGCTCGGCGCGGTTGCCGTTGATCATCTTCATGTAATCGTTCAGGTAACGCTGTACATCGGCAAGAATATCATCGGCATAGGCACGGGCACCGTTGCAGATCGCATCGGCATTTTCCTCGGCGGCTTGCTGCAGCTCGTCTGCTTTGCGCGTGGCTTCGATATAAACGGAATTTTCGCTGACAAGAGCTTTGTACTCCGCAACCGCCTGCTGATAGACCTTTTCGGCCGCATCCTGCGCCTGCGAGCGAAGCTCATCCGCTTCCTCCTGCGCCTTCTGCACGATATCGTCCGCCTGCTCGCGTGCATTGCGCAGCGTGGATTCGCGCTCCGAAAGGATCCCGCTCGCGCGTTTGATATCCGCAGGGATTGTGTTCTTGAGATCGTCGAGCAGGGCGCTCAATTCCTCTCTATCGACAATTCGACGGTCAGCACCGTTGCCGGAGAACTTCGGCTTCGGACTGTTATCCAGAAGCTGAAGAATCTTAGACATGATGCTCATGGTCTTCATCGTCTTCACGCCGTCGATTTTGGTATTGCTTGTACTCATTGTCTTGCCAACCTTTCCCGAATAAAATCTTCATTGCATGGCGGAACCAACCCCGCCACGGACCTTCCGTAACGCCCGATCTCCTTCACATTGCTGCTGCTTAGGAAGGAATGCGACGGGCTTGCCATAAAATAGACAGTCCGAATGTCTCCGGACAGATGCCGATTCACGGCATCAATCTGAAACTCATATTCAAAATCCGTAATGGCTCGCAGGCCGCGGATAATGTGCTCTGCGCCGACCGATGCGGCATAATCGACAAGCAGCCCATCGAACATGCCGGATCGAACGTTGGAAAGCTGTTCCGTCTCGATGACGCGGTCGATCATGGCTTTGCGCTCCTCGGCCGTAAAAGCCGGATGCTTGCCGGAATTGTTCAACACCGCCACGTATACGATATCGAACAGCGAAGCCGCGCTTTTTAATACGTCAAGATGCCCGATGGTGAACGGATCGAAGCTGCCCGGATAAACGCCGATCTTCATTCGTTCACTCCTTCCAGCAGCATAAAGCTGCAAGTGCCGTAGTGCCTGTCCCGTTTCAGTCGCATGCAGGATTCGTCGATTGCGGGCCGAAGTTCTGTTGCATACTCCAGCATTACGGTTCCGTCGGGACGAATCATGCCGCGGGTAAACAGCTGCTTGCAGGCATCCATTGCAGTGCCGTCCCGATAGGGCGCATCCAAAAACACGATATCGAAAGACTCCCCCTCGCGCGACAGCAAATCAATCGCGGCAAGATAGTCAAGGTTCAGCACGCGTGTCCGATTCGAGAAGCCAAGCGTTTCGCAGTTTTGGCGAATAATCGAGGCGCAGACGGGACTTCGGTCGTTGAGCACCACATGTGCTGCGCCGCGTGAAGCCGCCTCCAAGCCGAGATTGCCGCTCCCCGAAAACAGGTCAAGCACCCGGCTGTACGGAACGGCAAACTGCAGCGAGCCGAATGCCGCTTCCTTTACACGGTCCAAGGTAGGCCTTGTATCGAGCCCCTCCGGCGTGATGAGCTTGCGCCCGCGCGCCGTTCCCGATACGATCCGAACCATCCTAAACCCCTACATCTTGAATTTCTATCCCATTTTAACACCACCCCTTGACAATAGCAAGAGATATTTTAACATTTTATGAACTTTTTCGACATGATTTGTGAATTTTCCGGTATAAAAGTGTTTTGTCCGGCATTTTCTGTATTGTGATTTGACAACCGACCCAAAAAATACTATACTGTAACGGTTAAATTTGAAAACAACGGAGAACAATCTATGCTTCGAAGCACCTACGCAATCGTGCATTTAGACGCGATTGATCACAATATTGCTGTTGCCAAAAAGAAATTGGACCCGAACGTGAAAGTTCTGGCAGTCATCAAGGCCAACGCTTACGGACACGGACTGTGCGACGTAGGCCGGCATTTAGATGACAATCCCTCGATCTCGATGTTCGGCGTCGCGCTCTGCGAAGAAGGAATTCGTCTTCGTGAAGCCGGTGTGAAAAAGCCGATTCTGATTCTCGGCGTGACGGACGATGAGCATTTTGAAGCTGTCGTGCAGTATGATTTGATGCCCGCCGTTTTTACGCCGGAGCATGTCTACGCATTATCCGAGGCTGCTCATAAGCAAGGCAAAACGGCCAAGGCGCATATCAAGATTGATACCGGTATGCACCGCATCGGCGTCCCGACCTTCGAGGCGCTCTCTCCCGTGCTCGACGCGTTTGCCGCTTGTCCGAGCGTGGAGCTTGCAGGTGTGTTTACGCATTTTGCAAAATCCGAAAACGATCCGGCTTTTACCGCGCTGCAGGCCAAGCGTTTTGATACGGCTATCGAAGCGATCCGCGCACGCGGATTCCGTCCCATCGTTCACGCTGCCAACAGCGGCGCCATCTTCGGCGCGCCGGAAGCCTATTCCTATGATATGGTACGGCTCGGCATTGCGATGTACGGCTGTCATCCCGACGGCAAATCGACGGCAAACAGCGAGCTTGAGCCCGCTATGTCGCTGATCACACACATTTCCAATCTGAAAACCCTGCCCGCCGGGCAAGGCATCAGCTACGGGCAGAAATATGTCACCACGCGCGATACGGTTGTTGCGACGCTGCCGATCGGCTACGGTGACGGTTATAAACGCTGTCTGACCGGGAAGGCAAGCGTTCTGATCGGCGGCAGGCGCTGTCCGCAGATCGGTACGATCTGCATGGATCAGCTGATGGTCGATGTGACCGATGTTCCGAAAGTAAAGCTATGGGACGAAGCCGTTCTGCTCGGTGCGCAGGAAAACGAAGTCATCGGCGCAGATGAGCTTGCCGAGCTTGCCGATACGATCAGCTATGAAATTCTGCTGTCCATTTCGGATCGCGTTCCGCGCGTTTATCGGTAAGCGCCCCTTTGATACATCAGCTCCCGATTTCGGGAGCTTTTTTATTGCAAAAAAGCCGTCCCACAAGGGACGGCTGACAGACATGAATCCGTTTCGATTAGTTCAAAGCATCCTTCAGAGCTTTGCCGGCCTTGAAGACGGGCGCCTTGGAAGCGGAAATCTCGATCTCCGCACCGGTGGCCGGGTTGTGGCCCTTACGAGCCGCGCGCTCTTTTGCTTCAAAAGTGCCGAAGCCGACGAGGGAAACCTTTTCGGAAGCCTTCAGGGACTCCTGGATGGTTTCGAGGGCAGCGTTGACGGCCTTTTCAGCGTCCTTCTTGGACAGGTTGCTCTTTTCCGCTACAACAGCGATCAATTCGGTCTTATTCATGTGATTCCTCCGTATATAAATATTCATCAGTAATGTATTTCAAGCGCGAGAGTATCGCGTCTCAAAAACGAACCTTGTTTATTGTAACAATCCGGACGCAGTAAGTCAAGCAAAAATTCTGTTTTTTTCCCGGTTTTACAGAACTTTCTTTACTTCGTCCCAATACGCATCCATCTCGGCAAGCGTCATGCCGGACAGCTCTTTTCCGTCTGCCTTGATGCGCTGCTCCATTCTGCCGAACCGGTCGATAAACTTGTCCGTAGCGTCGTGCAGCAGCTGTTCACTGTCAAGATGTAGCAGACGGATCACGTTGACGACGGCAAACAGAAGATCTCCCGCTTCCTCGGCGATGTTGCCGTCGGTTTCCATAGCGGCGCGAAGCTCCTCCGTCTCCTCTGCGATTTTCGGAAACGCCTCTTTGGCATCGTTCCAGTCGAACCCGACCTTGCGTGCTTTCTTCTGCACCTTATGCGCGCGCATCAGCGCCGGAAAACGCTTCGGCACGGAACACAGCACTTCGGTCTGCGTGGTTTGATGGCGGGACGCCGCCTTAAGCGCATCCCAGTTTTTCAGCACCTCGCCGGTCGTTTCGGCTACGACGTTGCCGAAAACATGCGGATGACGATAGATCAGCTTTTTCACAATGCCGTCACTCACATCGTCCTGATCAAAGCGTCCCTGTTCCTTGGCAATCGTCGCATGGAACACGACCTGCATGAGCACGTCGCCCAATTCCTCGATCAGATGCTCGTCCTCACCCTCGTCAATCGCGTCGCAAAGCTCATAACATTCCTCGATCAGATCGCCCTTGATGCTTGCGTGCGTCTGTTTCTTGTCCCACGGGCAGCCGTCGGGTGCGCGCAGACGATCCAGAATATAGCAAAGATCGGGATACAGGTATTTTGTCCGTTCAAAGAACGGCACCGGCGGCACAAGCAGAACCGTACCGGCGAAGTAATCGTTTCGCCGATCAAGCGTGTACAGGGGAATTGTTTCCTCCGAATAGCTGCCGTCAGGCTGCATAACGGCTAATCGAACCGGCAGCTCATCGGGGTAAAAGCGTCCGAGCCAGAGCTTGACCTCTCCCGCTGCAAGCTGCGTGTCGATCTCCTGCACGCAAAGCGGCGTATCGAGATCGGCTGTCTTGGGCATATCGTTTGCGGTGCAGAGTCTGGCGTTCTGTAAATCCGGAAACGCCGCTTTGGCATACGAAACGCCGGGCAGAACGGACAGCTTGAACCCTTTCTTTTCGCAGGCAGCCCGAATCGCGCCCATCTGCGTAAAGCATCCGTCGCCGGGCACCGCATAAACGCAGTTTTCTCCGTCGGTCAAACGTTCTGCAATCGCTTCATTCAGCGTGTCGAAATCCTCGCAGGCTTCATACAAATCATCCATCGAGGTATACGCAAGGCCCGCTGCCTGGACCGGCTCCGCCGAGGGATGACGGTCGGTTTGCAAGAACAGCCGTTCTGCGGATTCCAGAGCTGTCCACGCGGCACGGGTCAGCGTTTGCGGTGTAGACAGCGGCGCAACGATCAATTGTTTCATACTACTCTTCCTATCCATAAGATCGCGGGCGGAAAACCGCCCGCTGTATCATTATTTTGCAAAGCGCATCAGCTTCCGTCCACCCGGAATCAGCGCGAGCTCTTCCCGGGTAAACAGTCGCAGCACGACAACCATAACGACATATACGATCACCGCAACGGCAATCGACGCAACGCATGCCGCCGCAGAGAACAGATAACGGTTCACATCCACGATACGCCCTATACCGGCATACACAAGATAGGCGCACGCACCCATCACACCGGCGGCAAGGATCGGCTTTAAGAACGTATCGACGACGGGCAGCTTGGCCTTGGTGACGACGACAAGCGCAACGGTGTCAAGAATCGCTGCGATACCGTAACAGGACAGATTGGAAAAGACCGCGCCGAGAATGTTGATCGCGGGAATCTGCACGCAGACGATATTGACGATGATCTTGGTAATGCCGCCGATCAGCAGGAACCAGACCGGCAAACGCTGTTTGCCGACGCCCTGCAAAGCGCCGGTAGCGGTCTGCGACAGCGAAATGAAGATCACGGTGAACGCCGCTATATGCATCAGGTACTGCGCCGTATCGAGCGAGCGCGGCAGTATCGAGCCATACAGCAAAAAGATAATCGGTCTTGCAAGCACCGACAGGCCGACTGCGCAGGGGACGCCGATGGCCATTGCGAGCTTGATGCTGGTGGCGGTGAGACGCTTAACGTTTTCCGGTTCCTTTCTTGCCATGGCAGCGGCAATCGCGGGAACAAGCGCCATTGAGATAGAGGTTGAAATACCGGCGGGCAGATTGATGATGG
>CAMHJE010000104.1:0-8320 GCA_946185305.1 uncultured Clostridia bacterium
CTCGAAACGACGCCTTTCAGGAAGACGCGGTTGTCGTGGATCGTGCTCCCGGCAAAGGCCTGCCGGATGATCTCCGCGTCGCCGTCAAACAGCAGCTCGGTGCCCTCCTTCAAAACGTCCGTGATCATCAGCAGCGACATGTCATAGCCCTTGTTCTCACGCATCCTGCGCATTTCGGCCAGCAGCTCGTCGGCGCGCTGCACGAACGCGGAGGAATCCATCGTCGTGATCTGGCTGATGCCGAGCTTGTGATCCGCGATATGGAACTCCTTGAAGTCGGTGTTCAGCAGCGTTGTCGCGGGCTTGTCGCTGCCGGAGCTTGCGGAGAACATTTCCTTGCCGAGCGTTTCAAGATCGAGCCCCGCGATGCGGGCAAGCCGTTCGGCGATGCGCCGGTCGCGCGGGGTGGCGGTGGGGGACTTGAACATAACGGTATCGCTTAAAATCGCGGCAGCCATCAGCCCCGCAAGCCGTTCGCCGGGCATTAAGCCGTGCTCCTGATACATGGTGGCGACAATCGTGGTCGTGGAGCCGACCGGCTCGTTGCGCATATACACGGGGTAGCCGGTCGAAACGTCGCCGAGGCGGTGATGGTCGATGATGCCGACCAGCTCGGCCTGCTCCAAACCGGGGATCGACTGGCCGACCTCGTTGTGATCGACAAGCACGACGCGCTTGCGCTTCGGGCGCAGCAGGTGGAACCGGCTCAGCGTGCCGACGACCTTGTCGTTTTCGTCCAAGATCGGGTAGCTGCGGTAGCGGCTTTGCAGCACCGCGTCGCGCACATCGTCCAGGAAATCGTCCAAGTGGAACGAAACCAGCGCCTGCGTCTGCGCGATGCGGCTGACCGGGATCGACTGGTACAGCATCCGCGCCGCACGGTAGGCGTCGCATGGGGTTGCGATCAGGCACGTTTCGCTCGACCGTCCGCGATACTGCTCGGCAAGGTCGGTCTGGCAGAGAATGACGCAGCTGGCTTTCAGCGCGAGTGCCTTATCGACAACGTCCGGCTGCTGCCCGCAAATCACGATCGAGCCTTCCTTCACGCCGCGCAGCGGCTCGCCCGCGCCGGGCAGCGCGATCACGACCTCGCCGGAGATCGAATCGAACACGTCCTCATCGTCGTTGATGATCCGGCCCTCGAGCGCGGAAAGCAGGTTGAACACCGGCACATCCTGCACGACGGGACTGTGGATCGACTGCATATCCTGTTCCGCAATGCTGCTTGCCGTGATCATGCCGAACAGCCGGCCGTCCTCGTGGATGATCGGCGCGACATGGTTGCCCTCGCCGCTTTCGAGCATATCCCACGCATAGCTGACCGGCACGCGCTTGCCGAGTAGCGGCGGGCGGTCAAAGTCGATATCCTTGACCTGCGTGCGCACCGTGTGCAGATACAGCGGCGCGTCGAAGCGGAATTTTTTGAGCAGGAAAGTCGTTTCGTCGTTCAGATGCCCGAGGCGCGCCGGAATATACCCGTTGTCGCCGAGCGCGTTGCAGAGGTTGGCATACGCCATGGCCGATACGATGGAGTCCGTATCGGGATTGCGGTGACCGCATACATACGTCGTCATACGTCGTTCCTCCGAAAACATTTGGCGGATAACCCACTTTATAAAAGTATACCATACTATGCAGGTTTTGCAAAGGCTTATTTGTGCGCCGAAAACAACGGATCAAGATAAAAAATCCCCGTCCGAGGGACGGGGGAAGAGAAAACGTGTTCTGTTATGCGGGCTGTTTTTTGCACTCCTTCCGGTACACCGACCAGAAGTACCACAGCTCTGCGGCGGCGGTGAGCACCCATGAAAAGATGTAGACCAGATACAGCGACGGGACGGTGTGGAAGTAGGCGAACACCGAATAGATCCACAGGATGCGGAACAGGCAGCTGCCGGAAATCACAATGACCGTCGGGACGACGCTCTTGCCGAGCCCGCGCGACGCCGCAATCGGCAGATCCATGAACGCCGAGATCGGATAGGACAGGCACATGATCACAAGCCTTTGCATGCCCGCGTCTACAACCGCGCCGTCCTTGGTAAACAGCGACAGGAACGGGCGGCCGAGCAGCAGGAACAGGCCGGACAGCACAAACGCGGTCAGGAACGCATACAGCAGCGTATACCAAAAGCTCTTGACGATCCGGTCGGGCTTCTTCGCACCGTGGTTCTGGCCGATGAAGCTCGCGCAGGCGGTGTAGAATGCCGCCATGGCGTTATAGATGATCGCATCGGTATTCGACGCGGCGGCGTTGCCTGCGACCATCACGGTATCGAACGAGTTGACGCCCGCCTGAATGAACAGGTTCGCCACGGCGAAGATCGCGCTTTGGATCCCGCTCGGCAGACCGAGCCGCAGGATCGCCAGCGCCTTGCCGCGATGGATGCGCGCGTTGCGCGGACTGAACCGCAGCACGGTCGTTTCGCCCATCAGCGCGCGCGTCACAAGCAGGGCGGAGGTGTATTCGCTGACGACGCTGGCAATCGCCACGCCCGCCACGTCGAGCTTCACGACGATCACAAAGAACAGGTTCAGGATCACGTTCAGCACACCCGCAAACGCCAGATACTGGAGCGGACGGCGCGTGTCGCCCGCGGCGGACAGGATCGCGCTGCCGCAGTTGTAAACCGCCATTGCGGGCATCCCGCAAAAGTAGATCCGAAGGTACAGCATGGCGCCGTCCAGCAGCTCCGGCTTGGTGCCGATCAAAAGCAGCAGAGGACGGGAAAAGACCTGCCCGAGCAGCAGAATGAACAGCCCCATCAGCAGCGATACCGGGAAGGCCGTATGCACGGTTTCAAACACATCCTTGCGCAGCCCCGCGCCGAGATAATGCGCGGTCACGACATTGATGCCCGCGCCGACGCCGATCACAAACCCGATGAACAGCGTGACGAGCGTCGCCGTCGAGCCCACCGCGCCGAGCGCCAGCGGCCCGCCGAACCGCCCGACCACCGCGATATCGGACATGTTGAACACGACCTGCAGCAGGTTGCTGAAAATCAGCGGCAGCCCGAAGCGAAGTATATCCCGCCCGAGCGGGCCTGTCGTCAGATCGGTACTGCGCTGCATCTTTTTCCCCTCCGTTTGCGAAACTTTCCCTATTGTATACCTGCATCGGCCAAAAGAAAAGCGTTCGTTCGGCAATTGTGTGTAAAATCCGTGCCCCGCTCGGATGCCCCAAAATGTGCGGCAAACGCCCCTTTATACCACCTTTTGTGCATAAATACATCAATAATACAGTATAACGTGTGCAATTATGTAAAATTCAAGTTATATTTATCCAACGTATATATTATACGATTGACAAAACGGATAAAAGAGAGTAAGATAAGGCAAACAAAAACGAAGGGAGCACCTAAGGATGCAGCGTTGCATGACGAACCAGAATCCGGCGCATACCGCAAGCGGTATGTGTTCTGCGTGCGCTTCCGTTTCGACAGGTATGCTCAACGGCTCGTTGGGCATTTTGTTTATTTTGGGCATTGTCGTCGGCCTGCTTACGCTGGTACGCCTTGTGCCGCGCGCCTTGTGACGAACCCGTTTTGAAAAGATCGGCGGTTCGCACAGGCGAGCCGCTTTTCTTATATCTCCCGAAAGACAGGGAACAACAGGAGGATAAAACCATGAAAAAGACATTTGCGGTTATGATGGCTGCTATGATGCTGCTGCTGTGCTTTGCCGCGTGCAGCGCTCCCGCCGCCGCGCCCGGCTCCGATTCATCCGCGGCGGCAATCAAGATCGGCGCGACCGGCCCGCTGACCGGCGGTGCGGCGATGTACGGTCTGGCCTGCGCGCGTTCGGCGCAGATCGCCGTCGATGAGATCAACGCGCTCGGCGGCCTGCAGTTCGAGCTTCGCTATGAGGACGACGCCCACGACGTAGAGAAGGCGGCCAACGCGTATAACGCGCTGAAGGACTGGGGCGTGCAGGTCACGCTCGGTTCGGTCACGACCGACCCCTGCAAGGTCACGAGTCAGCTCTGCTATGAGGACGGCATCTTTGCGCTGACCCCGTCCGCCTCCAACCCGGCGGTCGTCGAGGGCAAGGACAACGTTTATCAGATGTGCTTTATCGACCCGACGCAGGGCACCGCGGGCGCGGACTATATCGCGGCGAACAGCCTCGGCACCAAGATCGCGGTGATCTATAAAAACGACGAGGACTATTCGACGAGCATCTATCAGAACTTCGCGGCGGAGGCCGAAAAGCTCGGTCTGAACGTCGTTTCGGTCACGACCTTCACGGCGGACAGCCAGAACGACTTCTCCGTGCAGCTCGGCGACGCGCAGAACAACGGCGCAGACCTTGTGTTCCTGCCAATGTACTATGAGCCGGCGTCCCTGATCCTGGCGCAGGCGAATCAGATGGGCTACAAGCCGACGTTCTTCGGTGTGGACGGCATGGACGGCATTCTGGAGATGGACGGCTTTGATAAGTCGCTGGCCGAGGGCGTGATTCTGATGACGCCGTTCGATGCGAACGCGACCGACGAGAAGACCCAGAGCTTCGTGAAAAAGTATTTCGATGCGTGGAACGATAAGCCGAACCAGTTCGGCGCGGACGCGTATGACTGCGTGTATGCGATCTATCAGGCCTGTGTGAACGGCGGCGTGACCGCGGACATGACCCCGCAGCAGATTAACGAGATCATGAAGGCGCAGTTCAGCTCCATGTCGTTTGACGGCCTCACCGGTCAGAACATGACGTGGAACAACGGCTTTGTGTCCAAGGACGCGAATGCGGTTATCATCAAGAACGGCGCATACGCGAGCATGGATAACTGAAACATTGCTTTTCGCCGCGGTGCGGGAACGGTTCGCCGTCCCCGCATCGGTGTTTGCACCATTTCGACAGGAGGGGAGACATGAACTTTTTGTCCCATCTGATCAACGGCATCAGCCTCGGCAGCATCTATGCGATCATCGCGCTCGGCTACACGATGGTCTACGGGATCGCAAAGATGCTGAACTTTGCGCACGGCGATGTCATTATGGTCGGCGCGTATGTGTGCTTTTTCGCGCTCAACTCGTTCGGCCTGCCGGTGCCGGTCAGTATTCTGCTGGCGATGCTCGTCTGTACCGTCCTCGGCATCGTGATCGAGCGCCTTGCCTATAAGCCGCTGCGCGCGGCGCCGTCGCTCGCCGTGCTGATCACCGCTATCGGCGTCAGCTATTTTCTGCAAAACGGCGCACAGCTGTTGTGGTCGTCGAACCCGCGCGTGTTCCCGTCCATCTTCGAGAACGCTTCGATCAAGCTGTTTGACGGACAGCTGATCCTGTCGCTGAACACGATCGTCACGATTGTCGCCTGCACGATTATCATGATCGGCCTGCAGCTGTTCACCGATAAGACCAAGATCGGCAAGGCGATGCGCGCCTGCTCGGAGGACAAGGACGCCGCGGTGCTGATGGGGATCAACGTGAACCGCACGATCTCCGTCACGTTCGCCATCGGCAGCGCCCTGGCCGCGATCGCGGGCGTGCTGCTCTGCACCGCGTATCCGCTTTTGAAGCCCACGACCGGCTCCATGCCGGGCATCAAGGCGTTCACGGCGGCGGTGTTCGGCGGCATCGGCTCGATCCCCGGCGCGTTCCTCGGCGGCGTGCTGCTCGGCATCATCGAGATTTTTGCCAAGGCGTATATCTCCACCGAGCTGTCCGACGCGATCGTGTTCCTTGTGCTGATCCTTGTGCTGCTGATCCGTCCGGCGGGTCTGCTCGGCAAGAAAACGGTCGTCAAAGTGTGAGGTGACGAGGATGGAGAAAATGAAAACGCTTCGTCTCGGCAAAGCCGGACGCGAAAAGGCGTCCACGTTCGGGATCGTGCTGCTGTTCTTTGCGGTCGTTGAGATCCTGCGCGCCACCGGCAACCTGTCCAACCTGATCCAAGGGCAGCTGGTGCCGATCTGCGCCTATATCGTTATGGCGCTGTCGCTGAACCTCACGGTCGGTATCCTTGGCGAGCTGTCGCTCGGCCATGCGGGATTCGTCAGCGTCGGCGCATTCACCGGCGTCGTGACCGCGACCGTGCTGCAGCCGTATATCCAAAGCAAGGGCCTCTTGCTGCTCGTTTCGCTGCTCGCGGCGGGCATTGCGGCGGGCATCGTCGGGTTTTTGATCGGGATCCCGGTGCTGCGGCTTCGCGGCGACTACCTTGCCATCGTGACGCTGGCCTTCGGTGAGATCGTCAAGAGCCTCATCAACAACCTGTATATCGGCCTTGACGAGCGCGGCCTGCGCTTCGGGTTCATCAACGACACGCTGCATCTGATGGACGGCGGCAAGCGCATCCTCGGCGGCCCGATGGGCGCCACAAGCGTGCCGAAGATCTCGACGTTCCTCGGCGGGATCCTGCTGATCCTGTTTACGCTGTACTTTTTATACCGCCTGCTCGGCAGCCGCATGGGGCGTGCGATCCTTGCGATGCGCGACAATGCGATTGCGGCGGAGTCGGTCGGCATCGACATTACGCGCTATAAGCTGACCGCATTCACGATGTCCGCATTCTTGGCGGGCTCTGCGGGCGCGCTGTTTGCGATGAACTTTTCAACGATCACCGCAAGCAAGTTCAATATCGACATGTCGATTCTGATTCTTGTGTTCGTCGTGCTCGGCGGGCTCGGGAACCTGCGCGGCTCGATTCTGGCCGCGGGCGTGCTGACCGTGCTGCCGGAGCTTTTGCGGTCGCTGCGCGATTACCGGATGCTGGCGTATTCGGTCGTGCTGATCGCAATGATGCTGCTGGCGAACAATCAGCGGCTTGCGGGCTGGTGGACACAGACCAAAAAGAACTTCAAGCGGTTGCTGACGCGCCGTAAAACCGCAGAGGGAGGGCAAGGCTGATGGAAAAGCAAAGACTGGTCCCGACCCCGAGCGCGGGCCTGATCCCGGAGCGCGACAGCGATAAGCCGCTGATCCTCGACATACACGGCCTCGGCATCGACTTCGGCGGTCTGCACGCCGTGGAAAACTTCACGCTCGTTCTCGGCCGCACCGAGATCGCGGGGCTGATCGGCCCCAACGGCGCGGGCAAAACGACCGTGTTCAACCTGATTACCAACGTCTATCAGCCGACGCGCGGCGTGATCCTGTTCGACGGCGTGGATACCAAGGGCAAGGCTCCGCATGAGGTCAGCCGCATGGGGATTTCCCGCACGTTCCAGAATATCCGGCTGTTCTCCGAAATGACCGTGCTCGATAACGTGCTGGTCGGTATGCACAATACCGTGCGCTATCCGCTCGTGTCCTCGCTGCTGCACCTGCCGTCGTTCCACCGCAAGGAGCGGGAGGCAAGGGAGCAGGCCATGGAGCTTTTGGGCATCTTCGATATGCAGAAGATGGCGTCGTGGCAGGCGGGTTCGCTGCCCTACGGCGCGCAAAGACGTCTCGAAATCGTCCGCGCGCTGGCAACAAAGCCGAAGCTGCTGCTGCTCGACGAGCCTGCGGCGGGCATGAACCCCGCCGAAACCGCCGAGCTGATGGAGGTCATTCGTTCCATCCGCGACCGGTTCGGCATCGCCATTCTTCTGATCGAGCACGATATGTCGCTTGTCATGGGCATCTGCGAGGGCATCGCCGTGCTGAATTACGGCAAGATCATTGCCAAGGGCACGCCGGACGAGATCCGAAACAACCCCGCCGTGATCGAGGCCTATCTCGGGAAGCAGGAGGCGTGAGATGCTGAATGTCAATGATATCCATGTGTATTACGGCGCGATCCACGCGGTCAAGGGCGTGTCGTTCGAGGTCAACGACGGCGAGATCGTCACGCTGATCGGCGCGAACGGCGCGGGCAAAAGCACGGTGCTCAAGACCGTTTCCGGCATCCTCCATGCGACCTCCGGCTCCGTCACGTTCGACGGCAAGCCTCTCGGTCATATCCCGCCGCACAAGATCGTCGGCATGGGCCTTGCGCATGTGCCGGAGGGACGGCGCGTGTTCGGGCAGATGACCGTGGAGGAGAACCTGGAAATGGGGGCGTATACGCAAAGCCCCGCGCTGACCGCGCCGCGGCTTGAAAACGTCTATCAGCGTTTTCCGCGGCTGAAGGAGCGCCGCAGGCAGGTCGCCGGAACGCTGTCCGGCGGCGAACAGCAGATGCTAGCCATCGGCAGAGGCCTGATGAGCCATCCGAAGCTGCTGATGCTCGACGAGCCCTCGATGGGCCTTGCGCCGATCCTTGTGGAGCAGATCTTCGAGATCATCCGCGAGCTTCGGGACCACGGCACGACGATCCTGCTTGTTGAGCAGAACGCCCGCATGGCGCTGAAAATTGCCGATCGCGGCTACGTGATCGAAACCGGCAAGGTCGTGCT
>CAMHJE010000105.1:0-8293 GCA_946185305.1 uncultured Clostridia bacterium
GGTCGGCTTCGGGGATAAACCGCTTCGCTTCTTCGTCATAGCGTCCGATCAGCGCGACCGTGCCGTTGCCGTTGTGGTACTCGAACCCCTCGGGCAGCATATCCTGCGGGCTGATCAAAACGACCGCTTTGCCATCGAGCATGAAGAAATCGGGGCACTCCCACATCATGCCGAGGCGTCCGTCGTTTTCGGCGAGGATGCCGACGTACGACCAATGCAGTCCGTCCGGGCTTTCATACTGCAGCAGCGCGCCGAGCTCGTTCTTTCGCCGTGCGCCGACGACGCAGCCGTAGGTGCCGTCCGGCTTCTTCCAGATCTTCGGGTCGCGGAAGTTGCTGCGGTCGAAACCGTCCGGCAGCGTCGTTTCCGCAATGACCGGGTTGGACAGTATCTTTTGATACTCGAGCCCGTCGCCGACGGCGACGCATTGCGCCTGAAACTCGATGCCGCGTTCCCCACCCTCCGTGCGGACGCCGGTGTAGAGCAAGAGGTGCCGCCCATCCGGCAGCGTTTCGGCGCTGCCCGAATAGACGCCGCTTTCATCATACCACGTATCCGGCGCAAGCGCGGCAGGCAGGTATGTCCAATGCAGCAGATCCTCGCTTTCGGCGTGTCCCCAATGCATTGCGTCCCATACCGTGTCGTAAGGGTTATACTGGTAGAACAGATGATATTTGCCATTATAGAAGGAAAAACCGTTCGGGTCGTTCATCCAGCCCGTGTAGGGCGTAAGGTGGAACAGCGGACGGGCCTCCGCAGAGATCCGCTTGGCTGCTTCCCTTTCATACGCTCTTGCAAACAACAGTTTTTGATTCATGACTCTTCTTTCTCCTTTTCCATGCGCTCCTTATCCTCCGGGCGCAGATGCTGATAAAAAACCGATTCCATTGGGAACGTCGCGGCCCAATACACCGTGGCGGGGATCAAAATGACGAAAGCAGGAAGCGTCAGCGCCAATGCGATGCCGCCGACCACAAGCGCCAGCACCGCCAGCATTTTGATCGGATGAATGCGGAACAGCAAAAGACTGAACCGCAGCACCTCCCTTGCCGTACCGGAAAACCGTGCGGCATAGGCGGCAAGATAGATCGTCCATGTCAGCGTCAGCACAAGCAGCACAAGGATGACATAATAGAGCCATCCGAACGGCTCTCCGTTTAGATACCTTCCCCGCAGCACGACGGCATCCACGATCAGCAGGACCAGCACCGCAAGCGCGGCGAGCCAGCACAGCGTGGAGCGTTTGAGGTTCTCCTTGAACGCAGACCAAAAGCTGTGCCAAAGATAGTCCTCTCCCTTTCGTACATGGTGATAGACCGCATGATACAGCGCCGCGCTTGCCGCACCCATCGTGACGATCGGCACGGAGAAGATCAGCCACATCGACGACAGCGCCATCAGATCGAACACGGTCGTCAAAAACCGCATGATCGGGTTATTGACATCGAGCCAACGCCGCATGGATGACTCCTTTCGTTACCGGGTGTAGAGCTTCAGCTCGGACACCGTGACGGTATTGTTTTCGGTAAACAGCTTCACGGGGCGTCCCGTTACGCCGTAAAGCCGCACGGTCAGCGCCGCAATGCCGTCGAGGTAGAAGATGCCGACCGAGCCTTCCTGCACAAACGTGAACGTATAGTCCTTGCCCGCTTCGATGGGGGCAGCCGTCTCGGTGATCGGCGTCGTGCCCTTGTTGAACGACAGCGACAGCGTTCCCGCCGTCGGGCTCAGCGTGATGAGCTTATACTTGTCGTCGCGGCCGTTATAGTCGAACGCAAGGCCGAATGTGCCTTTCTTTTCAAAGCGCAGCTTACCGGTCAGGCAATAGCCTTCGTAGGCCGTATAGAGGTCGGCAAAGTTATAGGCCGAGCCTGCCGCCAGCTCCGTTTCCATCGTGTCGATCAGCAGCTCCCGCCGCGCGGTAAACTGCGTCAGGATGGCGTCCACAGGCGCCAGCGCCAGCGAGCCGTCGGGATTCTGCACGAGCTTCTGCACGCAAAGGTTGCCCGCCCATCCGTTCACGTCCTGCGTGGAGGACACGGATTCCGAACGCCGCGCCCAGCCGACCATGTACGCGTCCGTGCCGTTTTCGACATGCTTGGCCGCATAGAACAGTTTGGCATCGAGCCGCACCGGGTCGCCGTAGGGGCCGAACGGCGTGTCGCTGACCGCATACCACAGCGTGTCGTCCTGCGCCGAATAGGTGATGTAATACTTGCTGCCGATCCGGAACGTGTCGGAGCATTCGAGATTCCAGAACTTGCCGGTCTGCTCGGTAAAGATGATCCCGTCGTAGGTCACGTTCTTAAGATCGCCGGAGAGCGTATACTTCAGGATTCTGGCCTTGTTGCTCTGCGATGCGGTCACGGTCAGCGTGATCGTATCGGTCGCCGCGTCGTAATACGCCTGCGGGTCGCGGAAATCGTTCTTCTGCCCCAGCTCGGACGGCGGGATGATCTCCCAGTCCGCCACGCGCTCGAAGGCGGTCGGCGTGCTGCCCTTGGCGACGAGGATCTTCTCTTTGAATTCATACGCGTCGGAGAACGCATGGCCGGTGTAGAACAGATAGTAGGTGTCCTTGACCTTCGTGACCGAGCCGGTGCCGAGCCATCCATCCTGACCGCCGCTGCGCGACGCTTCGAGCACGACTGCGTCCTGCTCGGTGTAGGTGACGAAATCCTTGGTCGTCGTCAGATAGATCGAGTGGTTATAGGAATCGCCGCCCTCCTTGAGATAGTAGATGTAATAGGTGCCGTCCTCGTAATACGGCATCGTGTCGCCGACATAGCCCTGCACGCCGCTGTCCTTTTCCGGCAGGAAGAACGTGCGGTAGGTATAGGCGTCCTCCTGGCTGCCGGGCGTACGGAGTGCGGCAAAGTCCGTCTCGTTTTCGGGATAGACGAACGCTTCGCCGTCGGCGGCGGTCGGCACGGCAGGCGCCTTGGGCGCACAGGCCAGCATCATGGCAAGCGCCAGCAACAGGCACAGCATTGATACAGAATGTTTTTTCATATTCTACGCTCCTCTTTCGGAAAATACTGAAAATGAATCCGGCATACTGAACCATGCTTTTGAATGGTTTATTGTAGCATGTCAGTATGCAATCTGCAAGAATAACTCTTGAGGGAGGCGAAAAGTCTCCCCGCAAGTTCGCAGAATGGTATGCTTACCGGAAGGTAAACGCCGTTTCCGAAACGGTCGTCATCGCGCCGGCTTTTTCCACTCGCAGGTCGGAAATCGTGACTGCGTTCGGCGCAGCTACATCGCCAAGGGACAACTGCACGACGAGGTCGGTGTCCCGTATGGCGTATACGGTGTATTCCACGGTGCGCGTCTCGGGGTAGGCCGTAAGACCGTACATGGCGCCGAGACCTTTTTCTTCACCGCCGTTGTTGAAGCAGACCTCATAACCGGTTTCTTGATCAGCCCTGACGTCGAAGCGGATGCGGTATTTCTGCCCAACCTGTAGGGTGACGCCGGTTTCGATAAACAGTTTTGCTTTCCACGGTTCGGCGTTCTGCGGCGACCTGGTGATACGCATGGTCGCCGTGTTTGCTGTCTTTTCGGTCGCCGCTCCGTATGTTTCGTGGACGAACGTTGTGACAGTTGCCTTCGTTATTTCCTGTTCCTTGCGCTCGAAGGTCACTTCTTCGATTTTCACCCCGGAAACGGTGTAGATATTGCCGTCCGTGCCGTCGGTCTCGCCGACGCGAATCTGCAAGACCAGTTCGCCCTTGCTGTCGCCCGGCTGGATGATGTAAGAAACGGTCTTCTTGCCCGCGGACAGCGATTGCCCGACGAGTTTGCCGTAAGCGGCCTCGGCGTTGCCGTCATAGAAGACTTCGAACAGCTTTTGCGCTTTTGCAGCATTGAGGTCGAAACTGACGCGATACGCCTTGTTCTTTTCGGGCGTAAAGCCGGTCTTGACATGGAGTTTCACGTTCCACGGATGGCGCTCTGCCGGCGCTTCTGAGATGGTCAGCGTTGCCGACTCTTTGGTCTCGGAAAGATCCGTCACATATTCGCTGTCCGCAGCGGCTCGGATATAGCCTTGCCTGTTTCATTCTATAATTCCTCCTTGGCATGCCGCAAAATAGAATGATCGCCCAATTAGCCAAGCAAGGGGGACAGGAACCCCATCCCCCTTACGGTTCGTTTTTCTTACAGAACACTTCTCTGATAGATCGTGATGCTCGTGAACTCGATCGTCACGCCGCCGAGGTTCGCGGTCGCTTCGGAACCGAACTGGAACAGCAGCTCGCAGCCCATGTCCATGATGAACGTATCGGTCGTCTCAAACGTGAAGGTCTGTTCCTCGGTCGTAAAGTCGATGCCCTCGGATACGCGCGGATCCCAGTCGCCCTGCGGATTCAGGAAGAAGCCGCACGAAACGGGCTTATCGGCCTTCGCCTTGATCTCGACGATGAAGTAGCTGTCGGCGGGCAGCGTGATCGGGCAGATCAGCTTGTTGTGCCAATCGACTGTGCCGCCGTCGTCGATGCGATAGAACAGGGAGCCGTCCGCCGTCCAGATCGTGCCGACGCCGCGCTCGTTGTCCTCATCGGTGCCGTTGAAGGTTTCCCACGGATACGCTTCGCTGCCGTAGTACTCGGTGCCCTTGCCGATCGGAGCAAACGCTTCGATGGTCTTCTGCGTTTCCTTATCGCCGCCGACCTTGTTGAACACGAAGTTCTTGACGACGAGCTTGTTCGCGGTCACGCCCTCGTTCGGGTTGCCGATCTGCATGCGCAGCACCGGATCGTCCACATTGGCTTCCGCGGTGAACGTCTTGGAAACGGTCACTTCCTGTCCGGCTTCGAGGCCGAGGCCGTTGAAGTTCGCACGGGCTTCCCACGAACGCGCGTTGCTCTCGACGAGCGCCTCGCCGCCCTGGCCGTTCTCGGCGGAGACGGTGAAGCTGTAGTTGTACTTTTCACCCTGCACGACGGTGATGCCCGGCAGCTCTAAAACCGCCTGAATGCTCCAAACGCCGCCCTCGGTGGGGTACGAATCAATCGTGAACACGGCTGCGCCGTCTTCATACGCTACGGTCGCCGCTGCGCCGTCGCCTGCGGACACGAATGCGCCGCTGTCTGCGAAGTCAGCCGTATAGAGGGGTTCGAGAACCTCCTGCCCGACGATCTCGTAAATCTCCACCTTGTCAATCGTGACCGTGAAGTTTTCGGGTGTGGTGTCTGCCGCGTTGTCGGGGTTCGGGGTGATCTTGCCGAGGTTCAGCATCAGCTCTGCGCTGCCGTCCTCCGGCGCGGTGAAGTTCATTTCGATGGCACGCATGGTCTCGTCGATCCGCGCGTTCCACTGCTCGCCGCCGAAGGTCTTCCACTCCTCGACAGTCTCATCCTTGGCGATGAAGTGCGCATAGGTCGGCGCCGTGGACTTGGCCCAAACCTTGATCTTGTAATCCGCGCCGCCCTTTACGGCAAAGCCGCGCTTGACGAAACGGACTGCGCCGTCGCCGTCGCCGGGATTCTCGATGTCAATGACGAATGCGCCGTCCTTCAGAGCGGCGGTCGCCTTCGCGCTCTCGCCGATGTCCGCTTCCCAGCCGTGCGCGTCGGTCGCTTCGACGGTCGAGAAATCGAACTGCTTCAGCAGCACCGCTTCGCCGGTCTTCTTGGTGACAGTCAGCGTCGCATAGGCTTCTGTCGTTGCGCCCGCCTTATCGGTAACGGAATACACAAGCTCATAGGAACCCGCGTTTTCGGGGGTAGCCTTGCCGCCGACGAAGTTCAGCGTCGGGGTGGATTCGACCGTGATCATCGCGGTCAGATCGCCGTCCTCCGCGTCGGTCGCGGTAATGCCCGCGAGCGCGTCGAACGATTGACCCGCTTCGACCGCCGCGTCATTGACGCCGCTGATTGCGGGCTTTTGGTTCTCCCCGCCTGCGCTCGGTGCGGCGGCCTCACCACCGCACGCGAGCATCGAGACGAGCATCAAGAGGGACAGCAGAATCGCAAGGAATTTCTTCATATTTCGCACACTCCTTATTTGCCGGCATACCGGTCATACGCCGCCTGATAGACCTGCTGGATGGCCGCGATGTTGCACTTGCCGGACAGATCCTTCTGGAACGCCGCCCATGCATTGTCGTCCACGCCGCCGTTCATGAGCCAGCGGATCAGGTTGGTGCGGATATAGTCGTTCAGGTTCGTTTCATAGTTCGAGAGCGTGTTCAGCTCGTCGAGCGTGAACTGGAGGTTCGGGCACGGCGAGACGCCGGCGGGCATGAACGGGGTCACATACGCGGTGAGGCGGTCAAGACGCAGCTTGGCGCGCGGCTCCATGTTGACGACGTTGTTCCACGCATACTCGCCAAGGTTGATGATGCCGAGCGGAGCGTTCTGGAGACGCAGCTCGTCGGCGGTCATACCGGCGGGCAGCTCCTTCTGCACGAGCATGCCCTTATCGTCGAGCTGCTCCTCGTAGACGATGCCGATCGGGCCGTAGTTGATCTGTGCGGAGATCATCGGATCATAGTAGCGATCAAAGTAGGCCAGCAGAACTTCGACGTTCGGGCAGTCCGCAAAGATCACGACTTCGCCGGTGGAGACTTCGGGGTTGTTGGAGATGCAGACTGTCTGATCGCCGTGCGGTCCGACGAGCGGATTGCAGACGATGTAGTTTTCCGGGTTGGAAACGACAGTCTCGCTCTCCCACCAGTAGAACGCGCCGTAGGTTTCGAGGCCCTTGCCGTTGGCGAGGAAGTTATCCTGCGACTGCTCGAAGGAGACCTTGTCGATCAGGTTTTCCTTGACCCAGTTTGCGAGGAAGTTGGTCGCTTCCTTGAAGCGCTCGTCCTGCACGGTGTAGGTGATCTGACCGTTGACGACGATGCGATGCTCGAGGTTGTCATTCAGACCGAACATGCCGTAGAGGTCGCACTGGTTGCCCTGCCAGTTGTTGTACACAAAGCTCATCGGGCGCTCATCGGAGGCGTTGCCATTGCCGTTCATGTCGTTGTCACGGAAGTAGCGGAGCATGGCTTCCATTTGATCGCAGGTGAGGTTCAGACCGTCCTTGAGATCAGCGGTCGTCACACCGGAAACGGCACCGGCTTCGATCGCGGCGGCCGCCCAGTTCTTATTGAGGAACAGGATGTTCGGGTTCTGCAGAAGGCCCATCTCCTCGATGCGCGGCAGCGAGTAGATCTTGCCGTCCTCGACGTTGATCAGCTGCGCCTTGATGTCCGGGCGATCATTGAGGATCTTGGAGAAGTTCGGCATGTATTCAAGGTAGTCGGAAATCGGAAGCAGCACCTTGCGCTTGGCGTACTTGATGATTTCGCCCGCGCCCATACCGGCGTGATAGATCGCGTCGGGACGGTTGTCCGCGTTGCCGAAGATCAGGTTCTTCTGCTGCGAATAGACGCTCTCGGAAACGTTCTCCCAAGAAACGAACACATTCGTGCTCTTGAACAGATCCTGCATGATCTTCATGTCGTTGTAGTCAAGCGCGGAAGCGTTCTTGCTCGAATAGATGCTGAACGACAGCGCCTTGGCGCCTTCGGCGTTCAGGATCGGCGCGCTTGTGTCGGTCCACTGGAAGCCGTAGTCCTGCACGAGCTTTTCGACGCCCGCGCTCTCCTGCTTGGCGGTGCTTTTGTTGCCGCCGCAGGCTACTGCCGCCAGGACGAACACAAGTGCGAGTACCAAAGCAAATGCTTTTTTCATGTTGCAATCCTCCTAATGTATTATTGATCTCAGATGTATTATTGATCTCAGTAAGGGATGATTACTCTTTGAGGGAGCCGATCATAACGCCCTGCGCAAAGTACTTCTGCACGAACGGGTACAGGAGCAGCACCGGCACGCTGGACACGATAACGGAAACGTACTTGAGCTGGTTCGCCAGGCGATACTGCTGCAGGATCGTTTCGCCGCTGCCGCCGACCGTGCTTTCCGATGCGATCAGGATCTCCTTCAGAACGAGCTGCAGCGGGTACAGCGATTCATCCTGCAGGAAGATCATGGCGTTGAAGTAGCTGTTCCACTGGCCGACTGCATAGTACAGCGCCATAACCGCGATAATGGCCTTGGACAGCGGGAGCACGATCTCGAAGAAGATCCGGAACGAGCCCGCGCCGTCGATCGTGGCGGCCTCAATCAGAGAACCGGGGATGCTCGATTCAAAGAACGTCTTGGTCATGAACAGGTTCCACACCGACAGGATCGACGGGAGCACGATGGCCCAGATCGTATTGACGAGACGGAGGCTGCTCATAACGTTATAGAACGGGATCAGGCCGCCGCCGAAGAACATCGGGATGATGAAG
>CAMHJE010000106.1:0-8292 GCA_946185305.1 uncultured Clostridia bacterium
GTATCTGAAAAACGGACAGGTCCTCTGCTTTTCGGGTGACGACGACGTCTATTCGCGCGGGGTCGGGCGCGACCTCAACCTGATGCTCAAGGGCGCGCACGGTGAGATGCACGTTCTGCCCGCCGGCGAAAGCGATCTTTTGCCGCACACGTTTATCTTTCTCTACTGCCCCTGCGCCTGCAAAGTCGGCACAACGGATGTGCCGGACGATTCGTTTTTATCCGTGCGTCCGGACCGTCTGCACAAGCTCGCGCTGTCCGCCCCTGCCGTGCTGTTCACGATCGATCTGTAAAAAAATAAAACAGTCCGTCCGGACCGTTTTATTCATCCCAGTCTTCGCTTCTGCCGTCGCCCTGCTCCTCGCGCAAAAGTGCCAGCATCTTCAGCGATTCGACGTCCAGCGGCTGCCCGCCCTCGGCGGACACGCAAGCGGAACAAGTATAAAAGCATTCCGGACAGATACAGCGCGATTGAACGCCCTTTTCGTCCTGCACCATATACGCCCCGCACCGTTGACAACTGCAGCGCATCCGATCACCTCCATGCGCTATTGTACCACCGAAATCCGCGCTTTTCAAGCGCCGCGTCATGTGTTATAATCGATTTATGAAACGACTGCTGCTCCTTCTGATCGCCTGCGCGATGCTCGGCTTTGCCGGTGTCGGTGTCGGCGACGCAACCGAACCGATCTGTCAGGGTGCAAAGGGCGAAGAGATCGTGCGCATCCAGATGCACATCTTCGACCTCGGTTTTTATACCTATAAGCCGACGGGCAGCTACCAAACCGTAACGCGAAGCGCCGTGATGCGCTATCAGGCGGAATCGGGGCTGATGAACGACGGCACCATCGGGCAGGAATCGTACCGGGCATTGTTTTCGCACAATGCCGTGCGCGTGCCGTTTACCGCGGGCGTTTCGCTGACGTACACGGCGCAAAGCGGCGTCTTTGCGCGCGGGATCGGGCTGACGTGGGAAACCGTGAAGCCGCGGCTTGTCGAGGGCGGCACGTATACGTTGACGAACGCGACGACCGGACAGAGCGTTACCATGACATACGCGGGCGGCACCAACCACGCCGAGCTGACCGTACCGATGCGGTGGAACGCGCCGGATCGGAATGTGCAGCAGATGCTGGAGCAATGGCTCGGCAGCACAAACAGCTACTATAAATGCGCGGTGCTGTTGAACCTTGACGGGCAGTCGGTCGCGGGGTCGATTCAATGGAACGCGAACGGCGGCGTGTGTCTGTACCTTTCGGGCAGCACGTCGCACGTATACGGCTTGCCGGACGTGGAGCACGACGCGCTGATCAAGCGGATCACGGGATAACAACGGAATGGATATGGCAACAGGCAGCGTGCGCTGCCTGTTTTTCGTTTACATAGTCGTTTTGTAATAAAACCGTTGAAGCGGCTTTCTTTCAAATAATAGATGCGTCCGATTCAGCGTTCCTTGCCGGTGATCAAAAGATCATGCGCAATCGGCAGATAGAACAGCCGCGCAATCTCGGCGGGATCGCGCGTTTGCCCGAGGATCCAGGCGAGCTTGCCGAAAACGGCCTCCGTCGTCATGTCGAACGCCTCCAATATCCCCTGCTTTTTCAGCGAATGGCCGACCCGGTAGACGTTGAGATCGCTCCCCTCGGACAGCACCTGCGTTGTCATGACGATCAGCTTGCCCATCGCCCGCGCGCGCTCCATGCTGGCAAAAAAGCGGGAATCCGGCGTTTCGGGCAAACCGCCGACGCCGAAGCTCTCCACGATCACGGCATCATACCGCGCAATCGCATAATCGAGCATACCGGCGTCTGCGCCGGGAATCAGCTTGACAAGACCGATATTGTCGTGAATACAGTCGTAGAATATCGGCGCATCGCCGTGGGGCAGTTGAATATAGGGCAGTACCATGCCCTCCTGCAAAACGGCCAGCTCTGGAAAATTGATGCTTGAAAACGCCGAAAAGCTGTGCGTGCGCACCTTTTTGGCACGAGTACCGAGGATCACGCTGCCGTTGAACACGATGCAAACGCCCGACGCCCACGGCGAGCACGCATAAACGAACGCGTCCCGGAGGTTCGTTTTCGAATCGGTCACATCCATGCTGATGGGCTTTTGCGCGCCGGTCAGCACGATCGGCTTCGGCGAGCCCTGAATCAAATATGACAGCGCCGCCGCGGTATAGGCCATCGTATCGGTGCCGTGCGAAATCACAAAGCCGTCGTAGGCGTCGTAATGGCCGCGAATGCACCGCGCGATGGTCAGCCAGTCCTGCGGGGTCATATTTGTGCTGTCGAGGTTCATCACCTGTACGCAATCGACCGCGCAGATTTTGCGCACATCCGGAATGTAGTGCAGCAGCTGTTCCGTATCCAGTTTGGGGGACAGGCCGGATTCGGTCATTTCCGACGCGATTGTGCCGCCTGTGCCGATCATTAAAATCTTTTTCATGCTTTCAGTATATCTTTTGGCTATGTAAATAACAAGTAAGGGTTGTGCGATATTTGATGAATTTTCTATGAATAGTGCAAAAGCCCGACAGAAAAGACGACTCCACACGGAGCCGCCTTTGTGAGAATCAGTCGGTACAAGGGAAAGATGCAGGCAGGATTTCGCCGTCCGCGAGACGATTTCGCTGCATGGCCCGGCTTCTATTCCTCCTCTTCCTCGTCTTCATCCTCCCAATCGGGATTGACCTCGACAAGCAGGCGCAGTACGCGCATGCGCTCCTTTTTGAGGATCGTAACGTGTAGGTTCTCGTAGACGAAGCTGTCGAGCCGTTTGGGGTAGCCGCCGACCATTTCGACCGCCCAGCCGCCGACGGTGGCGTTGTCGTCGTCGAGATCCTCCTCCTCTTTGTCGAACTCTTCGAGAAAATCGACCAAGCGCATATCACCGTCCACCTCATAGCGGTTCGGCGCGACCTGTACAAATTCCTCCTCGATCACGTCGGATTCGTCCCAGATATCGCCGACGAGCTGTTCGAGCACGTCCTCCATCGTCAGAATGCCCATCGTGCCGCCGTATTCGTCGGTGACGATGACCATGTGGCTTTTCTTTTTGCGCATCGTATTCAGCACATCCGGCAGCGGCGTGGTTTTATGCACATAGATCGGCGGCATCAGCAGCTTTTTCAGGCTGATATCCGGGTTCTCGACAAGCGCCTTATACAGATGGTTGAGGTGCAGGATGCCGACGATATGATCCGGCGTTTCCCGATAGACCGGCAAGCGCGTATACGGCGACGCAAGCGCGACCTTCAGCTGCTTTTCGCGTGGGGCTTCGATGTCGATAGCCGCCATATCGACGCGCGGCGTGATGACTTCATAGGCCAGCACGTCGTCGAAATCGAACGCGGACTGCAAAAGCTCCGCCACATCCTCATCCACGACGCCCTCGTCCTCGACGGTATCTAAGATCGTTTCAAGGTCGTCCTCGGTGATCGTTTCGTCGGAGGCGTTATCCTCCCAGATTTTGGAGATCGCGGCAAGGAATTTTTGCAGCAGCCATACCAGCGGGTACAGCACGGTGCGCAGGGCCGACAGCGGATAGGCGACAAGCTCCGCAAAGCCCTCCGGCCGCTCGGACGCCAGGATCTTCGGCAGAATTTCACCGAACGTGATGATCAGCACCGTCATGATCGCGGTTGCGACCCACGCGCCGCGTTCGCCGAGCAGAGAAATCGCAATCGCCGCCGCAAGCGAGGACGAGCCGATGTTCACAAGGTTGTTGCCGAGCAGGATCGCAATGACGCCGGAATCGAACTTTTCCCAAAACCGCAGGGCTTTGGCTGCACGTTTGTCGCCGTTTTCGGCACGGTGTTTTAATTTGGTATCGCTCAGCGCATTATAGGCGATCTCCGCGCCGGAGAACACAGCCGACAGAAAGATGCAGACAACAATCAGAAGATACCGCAGCCAATCAGGCATTCGGCTCACCTCCCTTGTCCACCTTGTCGTCCTCGTCGTAGATTTCGCCGACAAGCTCTTCCAGGATGTCCTCGACCGTCAGAATGCCGACGGCGTTTTCGTTCTCGTCCCGAACGATGGCGATGTGCGTTTTCGACGCGCTCATGCCGGCAAGCTGTTCGTCGATGGGCGTGCCGAGCTTGACAAAGTACGGCCGATCCATCACGCGCTGCAGCTGTACATTCTCCTTGAATTGCAGATATGCCTTCAAGTACTTGCGGATCTGGACAATGCCGATCACATGCCCGGCCTTGTTCAGCACCGGCAGACGGCTGTGGTTCGTTTCCTCGATGATCGAAACGATCTCCTTGGGCTTCATCGTCGAGCGGAGGAACGTCACCTGTTCCCATGGCGTGAATACCTTGGCCACCGGCGTTTCGGTGAAGTCCAAAGCCGACTGCATCAGCTCGGTCGTGTCCTCGTCAATCTCGCCTTCCTCGTCGAGCGTTTCGATAATGTCGTGCAGCTCCTCCTCGGAAACGGTCGGCTCCTCCTCCTCCTTGACACGGAACAGCTTCTTTGCGCCGTCCGCAATCGCGGTGAACAGCAGGTTCAACGGGTACAGCACCTTCATCAGCACGCGCAGCGACGGCGCAACAAGCAGCGCAAAGCGTTCGTTGCATGCCTTGGCAATCGTTTTGGGGATCATCTCCGAAAGGAAGAACACGATAAACGTCGTGCCGAGGGAGGTCATGGACATGCCGAAATCGTCCCATTTGAGGCGCGTGGCAACAAGCGTCGCAAGCGTGGCGGCGCCGATGTGCATGATGTTGTTGCCGATCAGAATGGTGGTCAGGGCTTCGTCAAAGTGGTCTAAAATATAGAGAACGCGCCGAGCCTTCTTGGAGCCGTCGTCCGCATACGTCATCATGCGGATGCGATTGACGCTTGAAAGCGCGGTTTCCGCACCGGCAAAGTACGCGCCGCCGGCGATCAAAAGCAGGAAATACACGATAAAGCGGGCAAGGAAGCCGAAATCGACGCTCGACGCCGCATCCTCCGCCGCCCATAAAAGAGGGCCTATGGGACTACTGTCCACGAAAAATACCACCTCACAAAAATACGGGATTAAAGTGTATTATATCGTATTCGATTGGGATTTGCAAGATAGAAACCGTAAAAGCTGTCCTTTCGCATAAAAAGAAAAGCCCTTCTGTGAAAGGCTTTTCGGATTCGTTCGGTTTATCCCTCCGCCGTCGCAGGCACCTTCGCCGCTTCCGGCTCCGGCTCGGCTTGTACTTCCGGTTCGGTTTGTTCCGTCGGCTCCGGCTCGGTTTGCTCCGCAGGTTCCGGGGTTGGAGCTTCGGTCGGCTTCTTATCCCGTCTTAACAGATCATACAGCACGGGGACGATAAAGACCGTCATGATCGTGGCATAGGTGAGGCCGCCGATGCAGACGATGGCGACCGGCTGAATGATCTCCGCGCCGGTGCCCATGCCGATGGCAAGCGGCAGCAGGCCGAGGATCGTGGTGAGCGCGGTCATGAGAACCGGGCGAATACGCATCGTGGTCGCCTTGATGACGGCCTCGCGCTTGCCCAAGCCTTCCTCCTCGCGCAGACGGTTCGCGCAATCGACAAGGACGATGCCGTTATTGACGACGATGCCGACGAGCATGATCATACCGATCATGGCGACGATGCTGACCTCATAGCCCGCAAGCAGCAGGCCGATAAACCCGCCCGCAAACGAGAGCGGCACGGTGAGAATGACGATGAACGGCGAAAGCAGGGACTGGAACTGGGCAACCATGATCAAGTAGATGATCAGAATGCCGAGCAGCATCATCCACAGCAGATCGCGCATGGCGTCCATGATCGTCTCATTCTCGCCCGCGTATTCGACCTGACACCCGGCGGGCAGGCGGAGATCGGTCAAGGCCCGGCGGGCCTCGGCGGACACGCGCGTGACGTTATACCCGTCCGCGACCGAAGCGGACACCGACACATAGCGGCGCTGCTCGGAACGGCGGATCGACGCAAGCGTTTCGGTTTCGGTGATGGAGGCGATCTCTTTCAGCGGCACCTTCTCGGTCGTGCCGTCGCGCAGGGTCGCTTCGATTTCGAGCGCTTCGAGCTTGGCACGGTCGGTCGCGCCGTCCTCGGAATAGATCGTGGTGGACAGCGACGTGGTATCGGTCGAAACCTCGGTGCCGGTAACGGAATCGGTCAAGGCCGAAACGATCGCCATGTAGACCTGTGCGGTCGTCAGATTATGCGCAATCGCCTGCTCCTTATCGACGGTGACGTGCAGCGCGGGCGTCGTATCCTCGTTGCCGCCGCTGACCTCCAGCAGGCCCTCCACCGTTTCCAGCCGTTCCGCGACGGCCTTTGCCGCCGTGCGCAGATCGTCGAGCTCGTTGGAATAGATGTTCATGGTGAAGCCGTCGCCGGACAGCGACGAGCTCATCGTCATGGTGGACATGCCCGCGACGGAATAGGTCACGCGGTCGTCGAACACCTTCAGCGCGTTCTTGATATCGTTGGACACGTCGATGCTCGAATGGCCGGAGCCCTCCTCGACGAGCGCGTAAATCGTGATCTGCGTGCTGCCGCCGCCTCCGCTGATGCCGATCACGCTTAAGACGCCGTTGCCGATCATGCCGCCGACATCCGTGAGATGCGGCACCTTCTCGACGACCGACAAAACCTCATCGGCCAGCTCGCAGGTTTCGGCAAACGTATAGTCCTCCGGCGGGTTGACGGTGACGGAAATCTGCGTACCGCCGCTTTCGGGGAAGTAGATAAAGCCCTGCCGCAGCGACAGATACGCGCTTCCGGCCAGCAGCAGCACCGCCAGCAGCAGCGACAGCGCGCGATGTCCCACGGCAAACCGGACGGCCTTTTCGAGCGCGCCGACGAGCGCCTTTGCGGTCTTGCCCATCGGCTTGACCTCGCGGCGCAGCAAGCCCTGCGCCATCGCGGGGATCACGGTGAGCGCCACGATCAGCGACGCAAGCAGCGAATACGCAATCGTCAGGATCATATCCATGAAGATTTCCCGCGTCATGCCCTGCACGAACAGGATCGGCAGGAACACGCAGATCGTCGTGAGCGTAGACGCGGTGATCGCGTAGATATTTTCAATGACGACGATGGAGTTATCGACGAGCATGCCGATGCCGATGGCCAGACCCGCCATCGAGATAATGTTCATCGTAACGCCGGAGAAATACATCAGCACAAGCGCGAACAGCACGGACACCGGGATCGAAATGCCGACCGCCAGCGTCGGGCGGATATCGCGCAAAAACAGGAACAGAATCAGAATCGCAAGCGCGCCGCCGAGCAGCAAGCTTTCGACGACCGACGACATTGCCATGTGGATATAATCGCCCTGATCCATCAGCGCAACGAACTTGAGCCCCGGATATTCGGCTTCGAGCTCGGCAAACTTGGCCGTGATATTGTCCGCCACGGTCGCGGTCGCATAGGACGCCTGCCGGGTAAACGAGAGCAGCACGCCGTTTTCGCCGTTGATGCGGGCATAGGTCGTTTCGCTGTTGTCGATCACGCGGATATCGGCCACGTCCTTGAGCCGCACCACGTCGATCTCATCGAGGCCGAGCGAGATCAGCGCCATGTTTTCAAGCGCCTGGACGCCGCGCACCTTGTCGCCGACGTTGACGACGCGATTCAGGTCTTTATCCGCGACATAGCCTGCGGGCATTTCAAAGTTCTGCGCCTGAATCAGCTGCGCCAAAAGCTCCTTGGTTAAGATGCCGTGCAGGTTGGCGGCGTTCTTCGCCTGTTCAAGCTGATCGAGCGCCATTTCCTCGGCCTCGTCCAGCTGCTTTTCGCCGTCGTCCAGCTCGATCGCGCCGGCTTCCAGTTTTTCCTTGCCCTCGTCGATCTGCGACTGTGCATCGTTCATCTGCGAATTGGCGGACCATCGCTGATTGTTCAGTGCATCATACCCGGCTTCGATCTGCGCAAGCCCGTCCTCGGCCTGTTGCAGATTGTCCTCGATCAGCTTCATGGCCTCGTCGAGCTGTCCGAGCTGCTCGATGGCGCCGGGCAGCTGCTCGCGCGTGAGGCCGCGCTCCGCAAGCTGACTGTCGATCTCTGCAAGCCCCTGCTCCACAATGGCAAGCTGCGCCCGCGGTGTGGCAAGCGCCTGTTCCCGCTCCTCGTCGGTCAGCTCCTCGTTGCCCTCGATCTCCGTAATGGATTCGTTCAGGACGAGCTGACTTCGCTCCAAAAGATTGACCGACTGCTGCAGCGCGTTCAACAGCAGCGCCGAAGCGCCGGCTTCTTCCAGCTGCGCCGCAAACGCGTCGCGCTGCTCGGTCAGCGTGGCAATAGCACTCTTTAGTTGCTCGGCGTTTT
>CAMHJE010000107.1:0-8253 GCA_946185305.1 uncultured Clostridia bacterium
TGGAGGAGCAAAACCTGCTGTCGCAATGGTGGGTGTCGGTGCTGATCGGCATTGCTGTGATCTGCATTTTGATCGCGGTGCTCGTGATCTCGCGGTTTGCAAGGATGCTGCGGATGAAATGAACTGTCGAAAAAGCGGGCAACGCCGCGCATAAAAGAACGGCGCGGCGGCCATACTATGCGCAGAACGATGAAAGAGGTGACAGAGATATGAAACCGTTGGCAATGGGCCTCGGCATGGTCGCCGGCGCGGCGCTCGCCGTGACCGCCATCACGACCGTCTATCCCGATGTCCCGCGGCGCATGAAGCGCGACGGGAAGCGCGTTCTGCACATGGGCAAGCGCATGTGGAACGCATTTTAAGCGGCGTTTGCCGCAAACGAAAACGACTGCCGCGTATCAGCAGTCGTTTTTCTGTTACATTTGCAGCCGGCGGCTTTAGGCTTGATAGGTGCGCACGCCTTCAATCAGCCGCTGCAGCCCATCCAGAACCATCGCGCGCGGGCAGGCGACGTTCATGCGCAAAAAGCCCTGTCCGGCTTTGCCGTAGACCTCGCCCGCGGCAAGGTACAGCCCGGTCGAGACCTCCAAATGGCGGCAGAGCGCGCGGCTGTCCGGCGCGAGCTCGGAAACGTCGAGCCACAGGAGGTACGTTGCCTCGCCCGGCACGACATGCACGGCGGGCAGCGATTTTTCGAGCGTTTCACATACGAGCGTGCGATTATCGAAAATGTATTCGCGCAGCGCGTCGAGCCACGGCGCGCCCTTTGTGAATGCGGCGACGGCGGCGGGCACGGCGAACGCGTTCGGTTCTGCGACCTCGTCGGTGTTCAGCCCGCGCCATACCTTATGGCGCAGCACGGGATCCGGCACGGCGACCGCGGCGGTCTGCATCCCGGCCAAATTGAACGCCTTGGTCGGCGCGATGCAAGCGATCCCGACCGCGCGGCAGTCGTCCGACACGGACAGAAACGGCACATACCCTTTGCCAGGCGCCGTGAGATCGCAATGGATCTCGTCCGAAATGACCGTGACATGGTATTTGCGGCAGAGCGCCCCGATCCGCGCGAGCGTTTCGGCGTCCCAGATTTTGCCGACCGGGTTGTGCGGGTTGCAGAGAATGAACAGCGTGGTTTGCGGGTCGGCAAGCTTACTTTCAAAGTCCTCCCAGTCGATCGCATACGCGCCGTTTTCGTACAAAAGCGGACATTCGAGCGCGCGGCAGCCGTTGTTGAGCGTGCTGTTGAAAAAGATGTTGTAGACCGGCGTCAGAAGCAGCACGTTTTCGTTCGGCGTCGTCAGCTTGCGCACGATCGACGAGATCGCGGGCACGACGCCCGTGCAGAAGATCAGCCAGTCGCGTTCCATCGTAAAGCCGTGGCGCGTCCGCCACCAGCCGATGTACGCGTCGTACCACGCGGCAGGAATGTCACCGTAGCCGAACACGCCGTGATCGAGACGGCTTTGCAGCGCGTCGAGAATTTCCGGCGCGGCGGGAAAGTCCATATCCGCGATCCACATCGGCAGCGCGCCCTCCGGTACAGCCCACTTCACCGCATCGTCCCGGCGGCGGTTCACCGGCGTATCAAAATCGTATCGCATAACCGTCAGCGCAGCCATTCCGGCCGGTCGGCGCGCACGTCGATCTGCTCCGCTTCGATCACGGTGCGCGTTGGATCGACCTTGTCGGCCTCCACGATCAGTTCCCCGATGCCCTTGGCCGTGATTTTGCCGCCCGCAGGGTTCAGCACGCTGTCGATCTTCGTCGTGATCTCGGCGTCGGCGGTCGAATACTCGAACGCAAGCGTCGTGTGGACGAGCTTGCAGTTGACCATCTTGAGATTCTCGACGTAGCACATGCCCTGCAGACTTTCGATCGTGCAGTTGATCAGCGTCAGATTCTTTGCGTTCCAGCCGAGGTATTCGCCGGAAATGAACGAATCGTAGACCGTCACGTTCTCGCTGTTCCAGAACGCGTCCTTGGTCAAAAGGTACGCGTTGCGGATCACGGCGTTTTTCACGCCGTCGAACGAATAGTTGCCGTCGAGCCGCAGTCCGTCGATTTCGAGGTTTTCGCTGTTCATCAAAAAGTAATCGCCCTTGGCGGTGACATTGTGCATCGTCACGTCCGTGCAGCTCCAAAGTGTTTCGGCGGCGTTGGTGAACGTCACGTCGGTCAGCGTCAGCCCCTTGCAGCGGCGGAAGTTTTTCGGCGCCTGGATCATCGCGTTTTCGACGGTCAGGTTCTCCGTGTACCACACGCCCGCGCGCGCCATCTCGAACCAGGTGCAGTCCGTGGCGTGGATATCCTTGGCGTACCACAGCGGGTATTTCCAGCGGAACATGTCGCCCTTGAGGCACAGGCTGCGGCTTTCCTTTAGGGGAGATTCGCCGTTTTCAAAGGTACAGTCGATGATTTCGGCATCGCGCACGGCAAAGAGCGCGCGCTCGCCGGTGAAGGTTTGTTGGGTGTAGGTTTTCATGTATTCTCTCCGTTATTGCGATTTTCGGCAGGAAAACGACCCGTGAACAGCGTGAGCCGCGCGGGTCGCAATAGGTTTGGTTATCGAGTCAGATGCTCTTTTTCAAAAGCCCGCGGATCGCGGAAAACGTTTCCTCGGAAATGTCGTGCTCGATCTTGCAGGCGTCCTCGCGCGCAATGTCGGCAGGTACGCCGATTTCCTCAAGGTATTCGGACAGAACCTTGTGCCGCGTATAGATGCGCTGCGCGATCTCCTCGCCCTTCTCGGTCAGGGTAATGCGGCCGTCCGGATCCATCAGAAGATAGCCGTTTTCGCGCAGACGCTTGACGGCATAGCTCACCGACGGTTTGGTGACGCAGAGCTTATCCGCTATATCGACCGAACGGATATAGCCGTGCTTTTCACGCATCATCAGCATTGCTTCCAAATAGTCTTCCGCAGATTCCCGAATTGTCATCATAAGACGCTCCCGAATGTATTCTGTGTATATCCTACCACAACACTTTGCTTTTGGCAAGCGATAAACGCCCGCTTCCTTCTCGAAACGGGCGTAAATTCACGGATTTGTCACGATTCTTTGCCGGTGGGTTGCGCTTGCGATTCCGTTGCGGGATCGTTTTCCTGCGCGTTCGGCAGGCGCTTGCTCCATGCTGCCCAAAGCACGACAGCCGCAACGATGAACCCTACCATGCCGACAATGCCGGTGGACACGGGGCCAAGGAACGGGTCGCCGCCGTCGAACGTGAACAGCATCCCCAGCCCCGCGCAGCCGTTGATCATGCCGTGCCCGAAGATCGCCGGCCAAACGGATCCCGTTTTCAGCGATACGTAGGCCAGCAGCGTTCCGGTCGTCACTGTAAACACGCACATCATGGCAATGCCGCCCCACGGCCAGCCGGGATAGCCCACGCCGTAGTTATGCCCGAGTGCGATGATCGGGGCGTGCCACAGTCCCCAGATCACGCCGGAAAGCAGCAGCATCGGCAGCGGCTTCATGACCTTGTTCAGCTTCGGCACCAAATAGCCGCGCCAGCCCCATTCCTCCCCGAAGCACGCGACGGCGTTCAGCGCAGGCGCGATCAGCACCTCGGCAAATTGAACGATCAGCAAAGCCCAAAGCGGCATCGGCAGCGGCTGATCACCCGACAGGGACAGAATATAGCGCATGTTCGGATCAAACGTGTCCGGCCGGAGCAAAAACCACAGCACCGCGCCGAAGATCGTCAGCACGAGTGGGCCGAACCATGCAAACGCATAGGTCGCCCAATGGCCCTTGAGGTTGGGCTTCAGGAAATGCTCGGTAAAGCCCTCCTTGGTGAGCAGCCGCGTCAGCAGCACGCACAGCGCGGGGAAGAACATCTGTGCCGCGACCGCAAGCTGATAGAACAATGCGACCTCTGCACCGCTTGTTTCCGTTAAGCGGGACAGCGGTACAAGCACAAGGAAATCATACGCATACGTCAGCGCAAAGGTCAGCCCCAGAAAGACGCCGATGCGTTTCCATGCGGTCTTGATTTCGTCACGGGATAAGAGACTTGCTTTCATTTTGCTATTCCTCCGCGGGTTGTTCAAAGCGTTTGGAGAATTTGGGAAGCAGCAGCACCGTCACAAGCGCGAGCGCCGAAATCGGCAGCCGCAGCAGCGCCCATGCGCTCTGCTCGTTCAAAAGCGACATGGCGAGCATCAGCAGATCGGTTGTGACAAGCGTGACGAGCCCGAACACGCGCATGATGATCATGCCGGGGTTGCGCCACGTTGCGTTCGTTGCACCCGCAAAGTCGGACACGGTGGGGGAGAGCAGCGGATCGTGCGCCTTTTTGCGGAGGAGCAGCACGATCATACCGATCACGCCGAGCGTGATCACGGCGATATTCCAGCCAAGCAGGATGTCGATATCCGCAAGGGCGAAGAACTCCGGCAGCGTCGCGGTCAGATTGATCATGCCGTGCAGCAGCATCGTATAGACGATCCTGCCCGTCCGCATATAGACCATGGCGAACAGCAGACCGATGAAGAACGCAAGGAAGAACTGTCCGCTGTTGCCGTGGATCAGACCGAACAGCAGCGCGCTCACGAGCATCGCAAAGCCCTCGCCATAGGGATGCAGGCGGTCGAGCAGGAATTTCCGGCAGGCCAGCTCTTCGAAGATCGGCGCGCCGATCACCATGTAGAGGTACATCGGGATCGCCTCGGTCTTCAGCCCGTTCAGCAGCTCATCCATGCCGTTCGATTCGGTCACGCCGAAGAACATCGGCAGGTTGCCGATCAATACGCCGATGCCCCACAGACCGTAGGTCATCAGCGCCACGACGAGAAACTGCCCAAGCGATAAAGATTTCTTTTCAATCGGGACGCGCTCGGTCAGAATCTTTCGGATGATCAGCAGGCCGACCGTCATGCCGACGATCATACCGAGCACATAGACGAGCAGTATCCAGCGTATCCCGCCGGTTTCGCGCAGCAGCGTCATGATGCTGTCCATCGACAGGCGTACATCACCCTGCAGCTGCGGTACGATCAGCACAAAGGATACGATAACCGCCGCGATCACAACGAAGATCGAGCCGATCATTTGCAGGCTTTGATACTGCACGAGCATCGAAATCCCCGCGCGGTTGTACGCGCGCTTCATCAGCGCGGGTTTATCCGGCACGGCCGGGGTATTCACAGGTTGTTCCATAGTTCCTTCCTCCTTGCTTCCGCACCCATGGGGTGCTGTTACTCCCTGTTCCTTGTATCTGTGGGCAGCGTCACATCGAGCGGGGCGTCCATCGTGTCGGACACGTAGCGCCCGTTCTTTTTGCGCTGCTTGACACATTCGGTCAAAAGGTATTCGATCTGTCCGTTCACCGAACGGAAATCATCCTCGGCCCACGCGGCGATGGCCTCGTAGAGCTTGGGCGAAAGCCGCAGCGGGACCTGCTTTTTGATGGGTTCTGCCACTTCTTGTCCCCTCCTTTCATCGCTGCGCAGGGCGCGGGCGATACAGCGGCGGGGCGGGTTTTTCGCCCGCCCCTGTTATGTCTTAGTACAGGCTGCCCGAATTGACGACGGGCTGCGCGTCGTGGTTGCCGCAGAGGACGACCAGCAGGTTCGATACCATCGCGGCCTTGCGCTCCTCGTCGAGCACGACGGTGCCCTTTTCGCTGAGCCGGTCGAGCGCCATTTCAACCATGCCGACCGCGCCGTCCACGATCATCTTGCGGGCGTCGATGATGGCCGAAGCCTGCTGCCGCTGCAGCATGACCGCCGCGATCTCCGGCGCATAGGCCAGGTAGGTGATGCGCGCTTCGATGATCTCGATGCCGGCCTCGTTCACGCGGGTCTGGATCTCGTCGCGGATGCGGCCCGCTACGATTTCGCTTGAGCCGCGAAGGCTGCCGTCGTCCGCCACGCCGTCGCCGGTTGTGTCCACATTGGGCGCCACGTCGTAGGGATAGAGCCGCACAACGTTCCGCAGCGCCGCGTCGCATTGCAGCGACAGGAATTCCTTATAGTTGTCTACGTTGAACACCGCTTTTGCCGTGTCCGTGATGCGCCATGTGACCGCAATGCCGATCTCGACCGGATTGCCGAGGCAGTCGTTGATCTTCTGGCGGTTGTTACTGAGCGTCATGATCTTCAGCGACAGCTTTCTGGAAAGATCCTCCGCGCTCGCGGTGCGGACGCCGTTCTTGGATGTGTCGATGATCTGCTGCACGGTCGAAACGTCACCGCTTTGGCTCAGCTTCGTTTTCGCCGCCGGGTTCACCGCCGAGCAGAACGGATTCACAAAGTAGAAGCCCTCGCCCTTCAGCGTGCCGACATATTTGCCGAACAGCGTCAGAACCAGCGCCTCTTGCGGCTTTAAGATCTTCAGACCCGGAATGATGATCCAGCCGAGCAGGAAGAACAGCAGGCTGACGACGAACAAGATGGGATTGCCGCCCTCGTCCATCTTCTGTCCGCCCGTGATCAACCCGATCAGCGACAGCACATACAGCACGATCAGCCCGATCAACACCGGCATACCGATCTTGCGGCCTTTGAGTTCGATTTCTTTCATTGGAAATCCCTCCTTCAAAATTTTGTGATATCAATTTGATATCTTGATGATAATATAGCACGGGCTTTATGGCTTGTCAAGGAAAATCGCAAAATATTTTTAGGGGGACATTCTATATAGAAAAGAACCCTCTGCCAAAGCAAAGGGTTCGAGCGTTCCGGTTGAAAGGCCGCGCTTTATGCCGCCTTCTCAATAATTGGTTTCGTGTACCTCAAAGTACGCCTGCGGATGGTTGCAGACAGGGCAGACCTCGGGCGCCTTGGTGCCGACGACGATGTGACCGCAGTTGCGGCACTCCCACACCTTGACCTCGCTCTTGGCAAAGACCTGCTGCGTCTCGACGTTCTTCAGGAGCGCGCGATAGCGTTCCTCATGCGCCTTTTCGATGGCGGCGACGCCGCGGAACTTTTCGGCGAGCTCGACAAAGCCCTCGGCCTCGGCGGTCTTGGCGAAGTCCTCATACATATCGGTCCATTCGTAGTTCTCGCCGTCGGCGGCGGCCGCAAGGTTCTCGGCGGTCGTGCCGATGCCGTTCAGCTCCTTGAACCAGAGCTTGGCATGCTCCTTTTCATTGTCGGCGGTCTTCAAAAACAGCGCCGCGATCTGCTCATAGCCCTCCTTCTTCGCCTTGGACGCAAAGTAGGTGTACTTGTTGCGGGCCTGCGATTCGCCCGCAAACGCCGCCTGCAGATTCTTTTCGGTCTGCGTACCCGCATATTTGTTCTGTGCCATAGTGACCTCCTGTTTTGTTTTGTATGCCAAACGGAACCGTGCGGCCCCGCTTTACTCCATCTGCCCGAACATGTCCTCGAACACCTCGTCCGCATAATCGCGCACGGTCTGCTCGAACGCGCGGTAGGCGTTCAAAAACTGCCGCCCCTCGGGGGAAAGCGCCGCGCCGCCGCCGCCCTTGCCGCCCGCTTTCGAAACGAGCAGCGGGAACGACAGCGATTTTTCCGCCGTCTTGATGATGCTCCACGCCTTGGAATAGGCCATGCCCATTTCCATCGTCGCCTGCCGCAGCGAATGCAACCGATCCACGCGCTCGAGCAGCTCCGCGATCCCCGGCCCGAACACCTTGTCCTGCCCGTAGAGCCGCAGCGTCATCACATAGCGCAGCTTGTCCGCCATCTTTTCCGCCTCCCGCATTTCTCTTTTGTATTGTATCGCATCGGGGGCGAAAACGCAAGGAGGAAAGCAAAAAGAAACGCTCCCGCTGCGGGAAGCGTTTCCGCTTGTTCCGTATCCGAACGCGCTTATTCGTCCTCGGGCGCGCCGCTTGCCTTTTGCGCATAGCGGCGGATCGTTTCGACCATGCGCTTGTTTTGAAAGCTCGCCTCGATCTCGTCCATATCGACCGTGCGGCCGGAGAGGATGCCTTGGATCAGCACCTCCGCATACATGACCTCGCGGGTTTGCGGGTCCTTCAAATAGGTCAGCAGATCCATATTCATCTTCTCGTTGATGCCCTCGATCATGCCGGTGAAAAACGTGCTGTCCTCTCCGAACAGAACGCCGATGCTTTCGATGTTTCGGAAGCCCGTCATCACGTCCTCCAGCCGCATCAGCCGCCGTTCGTTGGCCGCGAACGCGCCGCCGTGCAGCAGCTTGTCCGCCGTCGTGTTCAGAATATCGCAAAGGTCCAAAAGCAGTCCCGTATCCGGCAGCGCGTCGCCCGTTTCCCTTAGTTAAAGATATTGTTGGGTATCTCAAGATGTGTCATTCG
>CAMHJE010000108.1:0-8090 GCA_946185305.1 uncultured Clostridia bacterium
GACGCTGCTCGATATGAAAACCGGCAAGGAGGTCGATATGGGCAGCCCGTTCGATCTGTTCAGCGAGGTATCGCACCCGGATTACCGGGGCATCACGCCGGAGCAGTATGAAAACCGTATGCTGCTGCAAAAGGTCATGGTGCGCAACGGCTTTGCCCCGATCGACTGCGAATGGTGGCACTTCTGCCTGAAGGACGAGCCGTATCCGGATACCTACTTCACGTTTCCGGTCACGCTCGAACCGTAACGACGACATAAAAAGGACGAAGCTGTTTGGGCTTCGTCCTTTTGCGTGCAGGGAAGTTTATACGTCGATCTCCGCGGTGAGGATGCGGACGTGCTTGCCGAGGTGCTTCACGAGCGCCGCATAGTAGTTCTCCTCATGCTCGGCCATTGTGCGGAAGAACTCGTCACGGAACCACGGCTGCTCGAGCAGCATGCCGTAGGCGATATGCACGGTCTGGCGCGCCCGCGCCTGCGTCATGTATTCCGGCAAATAGGCGTCGTTTTGCAGGTCGATGTTCGGGATCTCGGAAACCTTCGTCGATACGTGATAGTACCGCTCCGCTTCCGGACGATGCTCGATGGCGAACTTATGCGCTTTGCGGTAGAGGTCGGGGTTGACTTCCGCGACGACGCGCATTGCTTCGAGCCAGCTTGTGCCCGCGGTCTTGACGTGGATGTGGCCCTTGGTCACACGCGCGACCGTGGAGAACACCGCAAACTTGTCCGAGCCGGAGTGCAGCGACAGCTTGTAGCCGAAGAAGTCCGCAATCTCCTGATGCACGACAAAGTCATGCGCAAAGTCGTTCAGGTTGCCCGCATACTCGATGCCCTTTTCGAACGCGCCCGAGAAGTGCGGCGCGCAGCTGATCGGGGTGATGCCGACAGAGTGCAGTTCGTTGCCGATCACAAAGTGTTCGGTCGGGGTCGTGATCGTCAGCGTTTCGTCAATCGACAGCTCGAAATCGACCTCGACGGTCTTGATCTCGTCGATGTAGCGGAAGCAGTCGATCGCGTGGCGGATCGCGTCCCAGAACACCACGACGACGCGGCGGAGCTCGTTCTCCTCCATGTGACCGACAATCGGCAGCTCCTTGTTGAGGTACGTTTTCTCATAGTGCTTGCGGACGTCCTCGGGCAGCGCGGCATAGAGCTCGTTGATCTGCTCGACCGGATAGGTCGCGGCCTTCTGGTCGATATGCTCGGAGCAGTCGAGCGTGACCATCGTGCAGCCGGATTCCAATGCGTACTTGATTTCCTCTTTGGTTTTGAGATGGTCGCCGTCGGCGCCGAAGCCCTTCTTGTAGCCCTCCTGGAAGACGTTGAAGGAGGCGGCGGAGATCACGTCGGTAAACGTGCGGTGCGTGAGGTTCAGCTCGCGGATGGACTGCTGCGCGAACACGGGGTAGATGTCATGCTCGCCGATCGCGCGGATATGGCCGGGCGTGGCAAGGCCGAGGCGGTCGCCGAAGCCCATCGTGAACCGGTGCCCCTTGTGGGACGCGGGCTTGGTGTAGGGGAACAGCGTCTGCAGCGCGGCGGCGTTTTCGTTCGTCAGCGGGCAGAGGGCAAGGCCGTTCGCTTCGCCGCAGGGCGTGAACAGGTCGGCTTTGTCGCCGGCGACGGCGAGCAGCTTCGTAAGGTCCTTTTTCACCATCGCAACGACGGTGCCTTGGGCTTCGTCCACGGAGCGTTCGTAGACGAACAGGTTGGTTTCGGCCAGCTTGGCGCGGAATTGATCGACAGTCATGGGCATCATTTCTCCTTCTCAAAAGTATTCTCTGGTTTCATTTTATAATATGACGAGGCATCGAAAGCATATCGTGAGAACCCGGAACAGCGGGTCCGCGATGATGTGGAAAAGCACTACTGGCGGAACGTCGGGCTGACGATTCTGAAGGATTGGCGTCTGTACCTGATGCTGATCCCGATGATCCTCGTGTTCCTGTTCTGGCGCTACTTCCCGATGTATGAGCTGCTCGGCAGCTTCAAGGTGTCGGACGAAGTCAAGCCGGTGGCGGAACAGCTGTTTTCGGGCTTTTCCTATTTCAAACGTCTGTTGGTCGGCGGCGACGGCCTTTCCACGGAGTTCTGGCGCGCGTTCCGCAATACGTTCCTGCTGAGCTTCTACGGCCTGTGCTTCGGCTTCCCGATGCCGATCATCCTCGCCCTGTTCTTCAACGAGATCAAGTCGAACATCGTGCGTTCGACCTGCCAGGTGCTCACCTACCTGCCCAAGTTCATGTCCACGGTCGTTATGACAACGCTCGTGACGATGCTTGTCAAGCAGGGCTCGCTGATCTCCGGCATGGGCATCGTTTCGCAGGCGCTCACCTCCATCGGTATTTTGCCGTATGAGATCGCCAACGCGGGCTTGTTGAACAACCCGAACTTCTTCCGCGCGATCTATCAGATCAGCGGCATCTGGGAGGGCGCGGGCTACGACAGCATCGTGTACTTCGCAGCGATCATTGCGATCTCCCCGACCAGCTACGAGGCGGCGCAGATCGACGGTGCGGACAAGATGGCGCAGATGCGCTACGTCGTGCTGCCGAGCATCCTTTCCACCATCGTCATCATGCTGATCACGCGAATCGGTTCGCTGCTCAATATCGGCTATGAAAAGGTCCTGCTGCTCTACAACCCGAACACCTACGTCACGGCGGATGTCGTCTCTACGTTTGCAAACCGCTACGGCCTCGAGGGCGCGGCAAAGGGCATTGCTTCCGCGGCGGAAATGATGAACAACGTCATCGGCATGCTGCTCGTTATCGGCGCAAACACGATTGCGCGCAAGGCGTCGGATGTATCGCTGTATTAAGGAGGGAACGGCATGAAACGCAAATTAGAGGTTTCCGAACTGATCTTCAAGATCATCAGCTATACGCTGCTGCTTGTGTTCTCGCTCGCCTGCCTGTACCCGTTCCTGTACGCGATCTCCGCGGCGATCAGCGGCCGCGAGGCGGTCGAATACGGCCGGGTCATCCTGTTCCCCAAGGATGTGCAGTTTGAAGCGTTCAAGCGCATGTTCAACGACAATATGTTCTGGAATGCGTATTCCAACACGCTGTTCCTCACGTTCTACGGCACGATCTGGGCGCTGTTCGTCGCCATCCTCGGCGGTTACGCGCTGTCGAAGAAACGCCTGCTTTTTAGGCGCTTCTTCAACTTCTTCCTCGTCTTTACGATGTGGTTCTCCGCAGGCCTTGTACCGCAGTATTTGAACTATTTGCAGACCAAGGCCGTGTTCAATTCCGTCGGCATCATGGACGATAAATGGCTCGTCGTTATCGCCATGGGTATGGCGGCCATGAACATCATCCTGCTGCGCAACGCGTTCGAGGGCGTTCCGTCCGAGATCGAGGAGGCCGCCATCGTAGACGGTGCGACCGAGCTGCAGGTGCTTACGAACGTCTATATCCCGATGACCAAGTCCACAATTGCGACCGTTGCGCTGTTCTTCGCCATCTCGCGTTGGAACGGCTACTTCTGGGCCAGGCAGATGATCTCCAACCCGAACGAGCATCCTCTGCAGGTTTTCATCCGTCTCAAGCTCGAGGAGTTCACTGACCCGGATCGTATGGCCGGCTGGAACGAAATCTACGCGTCCGACTCCGTAATCTACGCGCTGATCGTCTGCTCGATCGTCCCGATCCTGATCATCTATCCGTTCATTCAGAAGTACTTCGCCAAGGGCGTCAACGTCGGCGGCGTCAAGGAATAAGCGATGTTTGCCGGGCTTCCGGTTGACATAGAGAAAAAAGAAGAATCATACAAGGAGGAACTTATGAAAAAGACCAAGACTTTGCTTGCGCTGACGCTTGCGGCTTTGATGCTGTTTGCGGTTGTCGGCTGCGCGAAGATCGACGTGACCGAGTATACCGCTCCGGCCGCAACGACCGCTCCGGCCGCAACGACCGCTCCGGCGCAGTCCGCTTCCAACAATACGCAGAGCACCACGCCCGCCCAGTCGGCGGACAATAATGCTGCGGCTCCCGAGGCGAACACGCCTGCGGAACCGGCCGTTCCCGAACTGACCTATGCGGATGGCACCAAGCTGCGCATTGCGGCGGGCTATCAGAAGCGCACCAACGCGATCACCTTTGACGCGGACATCGCGGGCGAAGGCATCACGCTGGCGGACGGTGTCACCTACCACACCGGCGACCTCAAGCCGACCTGGGTGGCGGTGCAGAACCTGCTCAACATCGAAATCGAAGATAAGTTCACCGGCGCCGGCTCCGCAAGCAAGGAGTTCGATTACTGGAAAGAACGTATGGAAGAAGTCGATCTCGTCAACGGCGGCGCAGGTCAGCTCTCCGAGTACGGCGAGGAAGGCGCGATCGTCAACCTGGCCGAGTATCTCGATCAGATGCCGAACTTCAAGGCGTACCTCGACGCGAACCCCATCGTTCGTCTCTCCATCACCGGCAACACCACCACCGGCGCGATCTATTTTGCACCGTACTTTGACGGCGTCAACGATATCGAGCGTATGCCGCTGATGCGTGTGGACTGGGTTGCCAAGCTGCTGGACGGCGAAGGCCCGTTTGCTGCCGACGCTTCCAACAACACCGCCGCGCCCGTCTATCAGCCCTATATGCCGACCTCCGGCAAGGTAGAGGTTGAGGTCGTGAAGCTCGACGCCTCCGGCACCGAGAAGATCACCAAGGACTATGACGCCGCAGGCAACATCGTTGCGACGATGAACGCTGCCGGCTCGGTTGACGGCGTGACCGCGGTCAACATGCTCCGTGACTACATCGACAAGGCCTACAACGGCTACTACGGCACCGAACGCTCCAACCTGTTCATCGGCCAGAACGCCGCGTGGGATGCGGACGAACTCGTCGCCCTGCTCCGCTGCGTCGTCGCCAACCCGCAGACGCTGAACGGCACCGATACAATCCAGGGCCTGTTCTCCCGCGAGGACAACAACAACCAGCGCCGCGTCGATATGTTCCGCTTTGCGGGCACGCTCTTCGGCGTACGCGGTATGGAATCCCGTCAGGATTACCTGTATGTCGGCAGCGACGGCAAGCTCCATGACGCCCGTCAGGAAGTCGACGCCTATAAGGCCCTCGAAAAGATGAACGACATGGCGAAGGAAGGCCTGATCTCCAGCGCGTTCCTCAACACCGAAGACGTTAAGAGCCAGAACTACCTCGAGCAGGATCTCGGCTTCATGCACTATGACTACAACCAGACCCAGACCCTGTTGAATAAAACCAAGCTCGACAATGCGGCGGGCGAAAAGTACATGGCGGTCATGGTTCCGGTCGCACGTTGGAACGACGGCACCGGCGAGCAGTTCTTCCGCTTCACCGAGTCCTGGCGTTCGGTCAAGACCGATGCTTGGGGCATCTCCGTCAAGGGCGTTGCGGGCGATCAGGATAAGCTCAACGCAGCGCTGAAGCTCATCGACTTCGCGTACAGCGAGCAGGGCCAGATCCTCATGTCCTACGGCCCGGATGCGTTCATCAAGACGAATGCGGACGGCTCCTATGTCACCTTCAATTTCAACGGCAAGGAAATGCCGGTGATCGCGGATGCGACCTATGAAGAGCTGTGGGCAAAGGCCGGCGGCAACTACACCAACTACGCCCGTAACTACCTCGGCTCCACGCTGTCCTTCGTGAAGAGCCAGGCGTTCGAGTATCAGTGCACGCACGAAGTCGGCAAAGAGGGCGCAGGCCATATCTCCGTCGCCATCGGCTTCGGCACGATCAAGCATCCGGAGCTCGCCGTCACCGAGAATCCGTGGTACACCTCCGTGCCGACCACCCTGCCGAACACCAAGCAGGAAACCGACCTGATCAACAGCTATTCCGATCTGACCAACAAGTTCAGCACGAACAAGGGCGCCGAGAACCTGTTCGTCAACCAGATCGTCAGCGGCTATGCAGCTGAGGGTATGCCGGACGCCGAGGGCAGCGCTTCCTACGTTGCTACCACGATGGGCGGCGCACAGTATCTGCAGCTCAAGCAGAGCGCGTATGATCGTCTGTTGAAGTACTTCGATACGCTGAACAAATAATCTCTGACATAACCATTCGCACCGACGGGGATCGCCCGATCCCCGTCGGGAATTCGGAAAAGAAACGGGCATACGGGGGAGTCGATTATGTATAAGAAACAGCTTAAACTGCAAAAGCTCATCTGCATCGCGGCTATCGTCGCGGCAGCGATCGTTTTTGTTTACGCACTCGGTATTATGACGGATCTGTACGATGCGCTGTATTCGACGATGATGAATCCGTACGATCTGACCGAAACGGACGTTCCGGGTTCGTACGTGTATTATCTGATGCAGCCGTTCAATCAGGATCTGCTGAAATACTCCATCGCCTTGATTCTGCTCGGCTGCCTGTTGTTCCTGACACAAACCCATTCCCGGAGAAAGTATTACATCGGGAACTTCGTTGCAATCGGCCTGTACGCGGTGGGGAACATCGCCATGGCGATCTGGGCGCATACCTGGATCGAGGGCTATAAAGCGTACTTTGTCACGCAGGTCGATTTTGAAGCCCTCAAGAATCATGCAGCGATGTGGAAAACGGCGTATGTGGATTCGACGTTCTGGTTCGATCTCCATTATGTCGTATTTGCGATCACGCTGATCGTGACCGCGCTGCTGATCGTCAACCTGATTTGGAAACTTCGTCTGATGAAGGAAGAAAAGCGGCTGATTGAAGCCGGAAAGGAAGCTTTGGCATGAGTATGAACGAAGAACAACTGATCCGTCGGGACCGGATGCGTTTCACGAAAAACACGCTTTCCTCCGGCCTTGCGCTGCTTGCGATTATATTGAATGTCCTTTACTTCGTCAGCATCTATAAATCCGATGTCGGATCGTATTATTACAACATCCTGATCGGCGCGTCCGTGCTGTACAACCTCGTCTTTATGCTTGTCGTGTTCCTGTCGTCCGAGGGCGTCAAGGGCTATAAGATCGGCTATGCGTATGTGCTGATCGTTGTCGGTCTCTTGCAGATCGTCCGCATCTTCATTCTGCCGATGCGCGCCCATACCGCGACCGTCACGATCAATCAGCAGGAAACGATCGTCATGCAGACGGCGCAGTTCATCCGCGTGATCGTGTATCTGTGCGCTTCGTCGGTCTGCTGCATCGTCGCCGGTATCGTCGGCATCCAAAAGAGCCGCACGCTCTCGGCATATATGGCGACGCTGAGTCAGAAAGCGGCATAAGGGAGGAACCGGCATGGCAACACTTAGCTTACAGCATATCGACAAGATTTACGACAACAAAGTACAGGCGGTCTTTGATTTCAACCTCGACGTCAAGGACGGCGAGCTGATCGTGCTGGTCGGCCCCTCCGGCTGCGGCAAGTCCACCACGCTCCGCATGATCGCCGGTCTGGAGGATATCTCCGCGGGCAAGCTGTTCCTCGACGGAAAGGATATCACCGCAACGCCCGCCAAGGATCGTGACATGGCGATGGTCTTCCAGAACTACGCCCTGTACGGCCACATGACCATTTACGAGAACATGGCGTTTTCGCTGACACTCCGCAAGGAGAATCCGAACGTCATCCATAAAAAGGTGCTCGCCGCAGCCGAAATCCTCGGCCTCACCGAGCAGCTGAACAAGAAGCCGGCGCAGCTGTCCGGCGGACAGCGGCAGCGTGTTGCGATGGGTCGTTCCATCGTCCGCAACCCGAAGGTGTTCCTGTTCGACGAACCGCTTTCCAACCTCGACGCCAAGCTGCGCGGCGCGACCCGCCGCGAGATCCTGCTTCTCCATAAGCGCCTGAACGCGACGATGCTCTACGTTACGCACGACCAGACCGAGGCGCTGACGCTGGCGGATCGCATCGTGTGTATGTCGATGGGCTATGTGCAGCAGGTCGGTACGCCGCTCGAGCTGTACGACACCCCGGCGAACCTGTTTGTGGCAAGCTTTATCGGCCTGCCGCCGATGAACTTCTTCCACGTCACCGTGGGCGAGGGCGAGCTGGTCGGCAGCGAGCTGCGCGTGCCGCTCGACGCCGAAGAGCAGAAAACGCTTGCCGCCTATAAGGGCAAGGAGATCGAAAGAGCACACGTCTGAACTCCAGTCACCCATC
>CAMHJE010000109.1:0-7866 GCA_946185305.1 uncultured Clostridia bacterium
TTCCCTTTCTTGTTTCTTCTACAAGCTCAATCCCAACTATTGACATTGAGCCGATATTTTTCCGGGATCTCGATGGCGTTGGCGCTCGGTACGCCCGCGACGTTCTCCGTCTTGGTGAAGAACTTTTCGTAGATCGTATCGAGGATCGAGGTCTTGCCGGTTTCCTTGATCGGATGCACGAACTCGGCGGGCACCTGATCGACGGTCTGCCACGTCTTCATGGCTTCGCTCATCGGCATGCCGCCCTGCACCGCAACCTTGCGGACGGCGTTGACGGCCTGCACCTCCTGCATCTTCTTGCCGGAGAGGGAATAGCGCGTCATGCAGAAGATTGTGACGATCCACGCCGCCATCGGCAGCAGGCAGAAGCAGATAATCGCGGAGAGCTTCATGCCGGGCATATACGGCGTACCCTCGGCGGGCAGCGCGTTCAGGCCGGGAACCAGGAACACGATGAAGATTTGCAGCAGCAGCGTCTGCAGGGAGGAGATCAGCTTATCGACAAGGCTGAACACCGTGCCCATGATGCCGGGGACATAGTTGCCGGAACGGTAAGTTTCGTAGTCGGTGCAGTCCGCAACCATCGGGATGGTCAGGTTGTCGCAGCAATTGAACGCGCCGTAGCCGCAGCCGTACAGGATGATGAACAGGATCGTGTAGGCGTTGATCGTGAGATGGAAGCCTCCCTCCATCGAATAGAGGGAAAGCCACGTCGCCGGGTTGTCGTGGTTATACAGGCACAGCAGCACGAAGATGCCGATGTAGAAGATAAACGCGAACGCCGTGAACTGCGCCACGCCGCGCTTCTGTCCCTTCTGCCCCGCGGTCTTGCTGCCCCACAGGAAGAAGATGCCCATGAACACGAAGCAGAGCGCATAGAACGGGATGAACAGGCCGTTGTAGTCGCCCATCAGGCAGCCATAGACCAGGAACGCAACGGTGCCGGAGGTGGCGACGGTGGAAGCGAGCTTGTTGAGACCGGCGGACAGAACGAGCCAACGGATCTCCTTGTTGCCCTTGAGGATGCCGACATAGTCCTTGAACTTCGCGGGCTTTTCGGAAACGCCCCAGAACTCGGGCTTATCCTTTTCGGCAATCGCGGCGACCGCCATGATCGTATAGATTGCGGAGAGGACGATGACGAACGGCACCATGATGTTATAGAACTGCGGGCCGTATGCTGCGCCGCGCAGAACGGTTTCGACGCCGTTGACCTCATAGACGATCGTGCCCTTCGGGCAGATCGCTTCGTTGGTCAGCACGCCGCCCGCCATGACGTTGATCAGAACGATCGAGCCGATCATGCCGATCATGTTCCAGATCACGAACTGCGAACGCTGCTTCGGATCGTTGGTGAGGCAGGTCTGACCGGCCTTGGTGCAGGCGCATTGCGCCGTGTAGCCGATGACGTAGACGATGTAGCTGACGATGTAGACGACCCAGCGGAGCCAGCCGAGGTTATCGGGGATGCCGCGGAAGAACACCATCATGAGCAGGAGCGATAAAGCCAGCAGGCAGTTGCCGACGATCATGAACGGGCGGAACTTGCCGATCTTGGTCGCGGTGCGATCCATCAGACTGCCGCAGATCGGGTCGGTGATACCGTCAAAGACACGCATCAGCGGCGCGAACAGGCTGTTGAACGTCGAAATGGCGAGAACGACCGCCGCGCTCGCCACCGCGCCGCCGAGCGCCGCAGCAGTAGAGCCGGACAGGTACATGATCGCATAGTAGGTAAAGTAGGTGTAGAAGGCAAAGTAGACGTTGGTCGCCGCGTTGTTGAACGGGAACAGCGCGATCTGCCATTGCTTTGCCCGGTTGACAGCATGATTCGTTTCCATTTGATACTCCCCCTATTACTCTTTATTCGTCCAGTTCGCACCCTTATCGCCCGCTTCCTTCAGGACATAGGCGGGGTTCGGGTTGCTGACCTTGCGGAATGTCGCGGTATCGCTGTATTCGCCGCTGGCGGCCTTGATTTCGACGTTCGCACTCATCGGCACCTTGAACGTGAAGATGTGGCTGCCGTACTGCGTCTCCTGCTTGTTGCCGTTGACGTACAGCGTGACCTGATTCTGGTTGGAATAGACCTTGACCGTGATCGTACTCTCGGTGCGATCCACGAAGCGCTTCGAGCAGATATGCACGAACGGATCGTCGCTCCACCAGGCTTTGTAAAGATAGAAGCTGTCCTTATACGTCTTGCGGTCGAAGGTGACAAGGCCTTTGTGGTTCATGCCGGGTTCGCCGCCCTGATCGCGCGCGTCGGCGGCAAAGTCGAACATGTTCCAAACGTGCGTCGCCCACATGTAGGGGTTGCGCTCGAAGCACTTGAGCATGAACTCATGGTACTTGGCCTGATATTCCTCGGTATGGTCGCCGCGGCGCGGATGCGCGGAATGCAGGTTCGGCATGCCCTCGCAGCCGTACTCGGAATAGCCGAGGCAGCGATCCGGATAGACCGTGTGGAAGAAGCGCATCCACACATCGTTCAGCCACATGCCCGGTACGTACCAGCCGAGATAGAGGTTCCACGAAACGGTGTCCGTGATATGCGCGACCTTGTTGAACGGGCCGCACATCGCATAGCACGCAAGCGTCGTGAAGCGCGTCGGATCCATCTTGTGACAGAGATCGTTGAGGACGCGGTGGTTATCGAGCATGTCGGCGTTGTCCTTGGTCGAAATCGTGATCTCGTTGGACACGCCCCAGCAGACGATGGACGGATGGTTGATGTTCTGCGTGATCAGCTCCTTCATCTGGCTGATCGTGTTTTCGCGGCCGTTGGGCATGTGCTCGGAGATATACGGGATCTCGGCCCAAACGACCATGCCGCGCTCGTCGCAGAGGTCATAGAAATACTGATCGTGCTGATAGTGCGCGAGGCGGATCGTGTTCGCGCCCATATCGCAGATGATATCCATATCCTCCTTGTGCATCGCCTTGGTGATCGCGTTGCCGAGGCCCTTGCGGTCCTGATGGCGCGATACGCCGCGGAGCGGATACGATTTGCCGTTGAGGTAGAAGCCCGTTTTGGGATGATAATGGAAATCTCTGACGCCGAAGCGCGTTTTGACCTCATCGACCGCCGCGCCGTTTTCATACAGCGTCGCCGTTGCGGTATAAAGGTACGGGTCCTTGCGGCCGTTCCAAAGATGAACATTGCGGATCGTCAGCTCCGTATCGCTGCCGTCGCTGTCGGCCACGCGGTTGCCCTCCGCATCGAACAGCTGCACCTTCACGTCCGGGTTTTCGGTGTTCGTCCACGTTTTGACCGTGACCTTGCCCTTTTGATAGCCCTCCACCGGCTTTGCCGTGACCTGAATGCCCGGGCCGCCGAAGTAGTCAAGATCGAAGTGGTGCTTGTTCACCACGAGCAGCTCGACATCGCGGTAAATGCCGCCGTAGAACGTGAAGTCCGCCTTCTGCGGATAAACGCGGTCGTTGACGCTGTTGTCGGCAAAGACCGTGAGCACGTTCTCCTTTTCCAGAAGCGCCGTGATTTCCTTGCGGAACGTGGAATAGCCGCCGTCGTGCGTTGTGACTTCCTTGCCGTTCAGCAGCACGCGCGCCGAAGCGTTGACGCCGTGGAACACAAGGTAGACACATTCCGTGTCGGGATCGAACTTCGGCATGGCGAGCGCACGCTCATACTTACATTCGCCGCGCCAGTAGTCGTTACCGCCGTCCTGCCCGTCGATGGCATTCCATGTGTGGGGAACGTTGACGGCAATCGTTTTGCCGTCCGGCCCCGTAAACTGCCAGTCGTTGTTCAAATTGATCGTAGTACGCATAGCTTCCTCCGCTTTTTTCCTAATTATTACATTACTCCGATTCCCTGCCAATCGCAAGCAAAACCGCATAAACTGCATTTTTTACGTCGTATTTTACACAGCAGTTACCCATGACGGCGGTTTGCTCGAAGAAAAGGAGCCGCCGAACATGCAGCGGCTCCTTTTATCAAACGCTTATGCGTTCTTCTTGACGGACGGGGTGAACGCGCCGATGATCAGCGCGAGGCATGCGATCACGAGCGCGACGGCGGACGTGACGGTGGCGTAGAACACGCTCCAGCCGGTCATGTTCTGCGAGTTGTAGGAGAACAGACCTGCGATCATCAGAATGCGGTCAAGGATCATCGTGCCGACGATCGCCATGAACAGGGCGACAGCCGCGACGACGGCGACGGTGCTGATGTAGTCATGGTTGCCGAACTTTGTGGGCGACCAAACCGCAACAAGCGCGAGGAGGATGCCGCAGACGCCCATCAGCGTCAGCGTGCCGGCGGTCTTGAGCGCGTAGGCGCTCGAAACACCGTTGGAAGCGATCATGGCGATGAGGCCGACGATGCCGGCAACAGCGGCGATCACATTGAGGTAGGAGCCGACGCTCAGCTTTTTCAAGAAGTTAGCCATATTACTTTGCCTCCTTTTTCTTCAGTTTGGCGACGACATAGAGCACCGCGAACAGAACGCCCAGCGCGCCGAACGCCCATTCTGCAGCCTGATAGGCCGTTCTCCAGAACACCGGCAGCTTGACGACGCGGGTCGATGCGTCGTAGCGGTTCATCAGGTTCGACTGGCTCATCGCAAACAGGATCTTGTGCACGGAGGCCTTGATCGCTTCCTGTGCCTTCAGGTCGCCCTTGAAGACTTCGGCGTTGATCGTGGAACCGTCCACCTGATTGGCGAAGCGTCCGCCGTCGAGGGTCGTGTTGGTGTAGAAGCCGGACATGCCGCGCGTATCGTAGCAGGTCGTGCCGGAGGTCAGGACTGCGCCGTAGATATCGAAGTCATCGTAAATATCGGTGACGGCATAGCCGCGGAAGCCCCACTCTTTTGCGAGGATGTTGGTCATCAGGCCGACGGATGCGGTGCACTCGACCGGGCCGATCTTGGAGAAGGAGACCATCAGACCGCGCATACCTTGGTCGAAGTCCTTCGTGTCGTACTTGGTCGCTTCAAACGCGTACTGATAAGCGCGGAGCTCGACCTCGCGGGCACGCTGCTCGGTCATGTACGGGGCGACGCCGGAACGGTTGGTTTCCTGGTCGTTGAAGGCGTAGTGCTTCGGCGCGGCGATGAGGCCGTACTGCAGAGCGCCGATGGCGAATTCCATCGCGGTAACGCCGGACAGGATCGGGTCTTCGGAGTAGTACTCGCCGTTGCGGCCGTTGTAGGCGTGACGGTGCGTGTTGAGGCCGGGACCCCAGAGGATCGGGATGCCGCAGAACAGGGATTCTTCACCGACAAACGCGCCGAGCTTGTAGCACAGTTCGGGGTTGAAGGTGGAGGCGGTCAGCGGGCTGTTGCCGAAGACTTCCGGATGCCAGCTGCCGTTCACATCGGTTTCCGGGATGTTCCACGGTGCGCCGGTGTCCTTGGAAGCATTCAGCGAGACGGCGACGCCGTTGCCCGCGTTCTCGGTCATGTAGGTTTCGACGGTGCCGATGGTGCTCGCGCCGGGGATCGACGGGCCGCCGTAGGTCGCAAGGTACTGCGCTTCTTCCAGCGTCATGTTGTTGATCAGCTGTTCCCACTTCTCGTCGTCATAATCGACGCCCCACATCTCGTAGAACTTCGTGCCGTTGCCCTCTTCCCAGATCACGGAGGAGGTATCATCGGTCGTGGCGATCGTGTAGTATTTGCCGTTCAGCAGGTCGATCAGCTCCTGGTTCGTCAGGGTCAGCTGATAGGACTTCGGCCAGGTGCCTTCCCAATCCGCACGGGAGAGGTAGGTGACTTCGCCGGGCTGGAACTTGTTCCAATCCGCATACGGGAGTTGGTTGGTGATCTTTTCGCCGGTCTTGGAAACGGAGAACGCTGTGCGGCTGATGAAGCTCTCGTCGATGTCCTTCTGGTACGCAAGATCCGCATTGCCGGTCACGTTCAGGCCCTGCTTGACCATAACGTTGTTCAGCGCATCATGCGCGCCGTTGCCAACTGCGAAGTAGTACGCGCCGGGATCGAGGATGTAGCCGCCCTCGCCGTTGTTCAGGCTGCTGTCATAGGAAGCGATGTACTCAAGGTCTACCTTGACCGAAACGGTCGCGGATTCGCCGGGCTGGAGCAGCGGGGACTTCTCATAGTTGAGGAGCTGGATCGCGCTCTTTTCGACGCCGCCGAGCGTGTACGGCGCCTGGCCGTAGATCTGCACCGGGGTCTTGCCCGCCACGTCGCCGGTGTTGGTGACCTTTACCTTAAAGGTCGCATACGCATCGACGGAGCCGTTGCTGTTCTTCTGCACGTTGAAGGCGGGTTCGCCGTCGAACGCGAAATCAAACGTCGTGTAGGAGAGGCCGAAGCCGAAGCCGTAGGCAACTTCCTCGTCATAGTTCCAATCGCCGGTGGAGGCGTAGACGCCCGCCTTGGACTTGGCATTGCCCTGTCCGACCACGGTGTCATAGTAGCGGGTCTCATAATAGCGATAGCCGACGTAGATGCCTTCCGCTTCCATGATGTACCGGCCGGTCTTGCCGCCGAACGTGCCGCCGCCGCGGGTGATCAGCTCCGCCGCGTTGGTGTAGCCGTTGTCGCCCATGTTCTGCATGGCGGGCGCGCTCATGTTGCGAGCCGCGAAGATATCAAACAGACCGCCGCTCGGGCTGACCTTGCCGCACAGCACATCCGCGATACCGAGCATGCCGTAAGCGCCGGGTGCGCCGATCCACAGGATCGCGTCGATTTCCGGATCGTCACGGAGCTCTGCGATTTCGACGGACGCGGAGCTGTTCACAAGCACGATGACCTTGTCGCTGGCTTCCTTGGCAAGCGCGATCGCGTCACGCTCGTTCTGGGAAAGTGCAAGCGGTTCATCCATGCCGAGGCCCTCGACCACGCCGCCGGGCAGATAGTCATGGGATTCGCCGGACGCACGGGAGATCACGACGATCGCCGCGTCACCGTACTGCTTGAAGCTGTCCTTGTAGTTCGCGTTGACGGCTGCGATGTCCGCAAGGGACGGCTCGCGCGGGTCAAAGTGTTCCTCGGCGCCCTCGTTGTACTCATGATGGTACGTCGCAAGGAGCTGCTCATAGATGTCGATCATCGTCTGGTTCAGGTTCATGCCTGCGCCGTCAAAGTCGAACTCGTCGCCGGTCCATGCGGGCATCGTCAGACCGATGGTGACCTCGCCGGTCTGCCAGTTGGTCGAAGCGGAGTCCGCAATCGTCGTAGCGAAGCTCGTCTTGTTGTCGCGCAGCGCCTGCTCGAGGTTGATGACCGGGCCCCAGACCTTGACGCCGAACGCGCTGCCGAGAACCGGCTTGTGCGAGCGGATGCCGAGCAGGGTCAGATTCGAGCCGGACTTGAGCGGCAGAGCGTTGTTCTCATTCTTGAGAAGAACCGCGCCCTCATACGCCTGCTCACGGTTGAGGTCGATCGCCTTCTGGATCAGCGCATGGGAGTTGCCCGTACCGTCGGCATTGAGAACCTCCGCCGAGGGCGTAAACTTATCGTAGAGCGCGCCGTCGGATTCCACGCGTTCCGACTGGGTGCCCATGTAGGTGTCGATCGTCGCGGCGTTGGCTTCGAGCGCCTGGCCGGCGATCATCGAGAGTGCGAGAAGGAAGCACATAAGGCTTGTCAATCCTCGCCAAAGACCCGTCCTTTTCACTTGAATTCCTCCTTATATTTCCGGGGACACCGCCCTTATTTGGACGGTATCATCCTATCATAAACCGTTTTCCGTGCGGGATTTACAGAACGAATTGCCGCTTTTTTCGCACGAATTGTAACTTTGCGGTAAACGAGCGGTGACAAAAATGTAAAAGAAAGAGCTTTCTGGATACGAAAAAGGACCCTCCGAGGAAGGTCCTTTCTGTGGTTTCGATTACTCGATGATGCTCGCCACAACGCCGGAAGCAAC
>CAMHJE010000110.1:0-7812 GCA_946185305.1 uncultured Clostridia bacterium
GGCTGGAGACGGCCCGGGAAGATAGGCAGCTGCCGGGATCCAAAGCGACATCCTTTAAGGGTGTCGCTTTTTTGTACGCTTACCGATGCACATGCTGCTTTCTGGTTTTTCATTCTATGGTATATAAATAATTTGCCATGCAAGCCGTATCGTGTTACAATAAGATCAGTTCATAAATGGGAGAAAATCCAATGACGGAATCCGAATCCACGCTTTTGCTGCTGCTCCGAAAGGCATTGTTTTTGGATGAAACCATAATCCCGGAAACAACGGATTGGGAAGCCGTATTGCGCGAAGCACAGACGCAGAGCGTCCTCGGCATCCTCGCCGACCAGTTGCCCAAAGAAAGCGACAAAGCGCAGAAAAAGTCGTGGCAAAAACTCGATACGCAACGCTTGGCTGGTTTTATTCGCTATCTGTATGTGCAGGATCAGCTGCATGCTTTGCTGGTACAGCATGGGATTCCGTATGCGATTTTGAAGGGATGCGCTGCTGCGGTGCAGTATCCGAAGCCGATGATGCGCACGATGGGCGATATCGACTTTATCGTACCGTGCGAGCGTTTCCGGGAGACTTGGGATTTGCTGCTGCGGGAAGGATATGTGTTCTCTCACGGCAAGGAGGGCGACCGGCATATTGCATTCCATAAGGACGGATTTTCCTTCGAGCTGCATCATCATTTCAGCCATGACGTACCGGAAATCGACGCGTTTGTGGACGAGAGACTGCAAAGCCCGGTCATAGCGAACATCGCCGGGCATGCTTTTTCCATGCTGCCGCCGTTCGCAAACGGGATCGTTCTGCTCGATCACATGCGCTCTCACCTGAAAAGCGGCATGGGTCTGCGACAGACGATCGACTGGATGCTGTATGTCCATCGCTATCTGGACGACGCCGCATGGGAAAGCGGATTCGGACAGGCGGCAAGGACATGTCAGTTGGGAAAGCTGGCCGTTACTGCCACAAAAATGTGCCAAAAGTATCTCGGGCTGCCGGAGACGGCGACTTGGTGCAAGGACGCAGACGAGGCATTGTGCGACCGGCTGATGGAAAGTCTGCTGACGGATGGAAATTTCGGACGCAAATACGGAGCCGGCAACAAAGTAGCCAATGTGACAACTTCCATCAAAAAGGACGGACTGTTTCATAGGCTGCAAACGTCCGGGGAGAACAATTGGAAAGCGTTGAAAAAGCATCCGGGCTTGAAGCCGTTCGCCTGGATTTATCAGGCGTTTCGCTATGGTAAGCAAGGTCTGAAATCGGGGCGCGTGCTGCATTTGAAACAGGACGTGCAGCATGGAAAGGATCGTGAGCGGCTGATGCGCGATCTCGGACTGGAGAAGGATAACGCATGAGCGAGAATATTTCTTTCACGATCTGTCTTGCGGACATTCCGATCGGCGTGGCGGCCATGTTCGCGGAAACGAAATGCTTTTGCAGGGACTATCTGACCGATGCAGAACCGCGCTGGAGCGTTTCGGTGCAGCCGGAGGACCTCGCGTTTGAGCGGAAGCAGGATGCCGCGGCCGCCTTGCGGGAAGGACGAACGCCGACCGCATGGCGGGATACGTACCTTGAGCAGCTGGCGCTGTACCGGAAGATCGCCGAACGGCTGCCGGGGGAGAACGTGCTGCTGATGCACGGATCGGTGATCGCGGTGGACGGCGAGGCGTTCGCGTTTACGGCGAAAAGCGGCGTCGGCAAGTCCACGCATACACGGCTGTGGCGCGAGCACTTCGGCACGCGGGCGGTGATGATCAACGACGACAAGCCGCTGCTGCGGATCGACGGGAACGGCGTGTATGCTTACGGTACGCCGTGGGACGGCAAGCATCACCTGAGCACCAACGCCGCGGCGCCGCTGAAGGGGATCGCCTTTTTATCGCGCGGGGAAACGAACCGGATCGCGCCTGTGGACGCGCAGGAGGGCTTTGTGCGGCTGCTGCCGCAATGCTACCGGCCGACCGGCGCGGCGGCGACGCAGGACACGCTGCGGCTGCTGGGCGAGCTTGCCGAGACTGTGCCGTTTTATCAATTATCTTGCAACATGGAGCCGGAGGCGGCGCCGGTCGCTTACCGGGGCATGAAAGGAGAGACACGATGCGATTGAAGGAAGGCTTTGTCACACAGTATGTGGCAGGAACGCAGATGCTTGTCGCGGTCGGGGAAGCCATGCGGGATTTTCACGGGCTTGTGCGCTCGAACGGCACGGCCGGGTTTATCATTGACTGTCTGAAAACCGAAACGACGGAGGACGCCATCGTCGAAAAGCTCTGCGGCACGTATGACGTGGACGCCGATACCGCGAGGCGGGACGTGCGCATGGTCGTCGAAAAGCTGCGCTCCATCGGCGCGATTGTATGAACTTTGAGGACGTATTGGATCGCTACGGCGAGCTGGTCTATCCGAACAAGGGCGTCAGCATGCTGCCGCTGCTGCGCGAGGGCCGCGATTTGATGGTGATTGCAAAGCGGCCGGAAGGACGCTGCAAAAGGCTCGATGCGGTTTTGTTCAAGCGGGAGAACGGTCAGTATGTGCTGCACCGGATCGTAAAGGTGCGCGAGCAGGATTATTTGCTGTGCGGGGACAATCAGATCGTGCGGGAGGCCGTGCGCGAGGAGCAGATCATCGGCGTGCTGAACGCCGTGCGGCGCGGGGATCGGACGATCCATGTGACGGATTGGGACTACCGCCTCTATGTGCGTGTGTGGACGCTGCTGTTTCCGCTGCGCGTCGCGTGGTTCCGGCTGCGCGGCTTGGCGGGCAAGGTGAAGCGACGGCTGTTTAAGAACCGGTAAAGAACCATTTTTCAAGCTATGAAGCCAAAAACCAACCGCTGGCTCCTGACGGTGCCGGGGCGAAAGAAATGGTATATCGTGCTTTTGACGGTGCTGCAGGGAATCAACGGCGGCATCGGCGTTTGGTATGCTCTTTTGCTGCGCGGCGTCGTGGATCATGCGGTGGCGGGCGATGCGCAGGGGTTCCGGCGGTATGCGCTGTATATGGCGCTGCTCGTAGCCGGACAGCTGCTGCTGCATGCTGTGATGCGCAGAGCCGAGGAATCGGCGCGATCCGGCATCGAAAATGTCTGCAAACAGCGGCTGCTCGACCATATTCTGCATAAGGAATACGCGTCGGTGGCGGCGGTGCATTCGGGCGAATGGATGAACCGGCTGACGAGCGACACGGTCGTGGTCGCAAACGGCTACGTCGATATCCTGCCCGGTATCGTCGGGATGACGGTGCGGCTTGTCAGCGCGCTGATCCTTGTCATTGCGCTCGATACGCGGTTTGCCATGATTCTGCTGCCGGGCGGCCTTGTTTTGCTGCTGCTGACGTATGCGTTCCGCAAGGTGATGAAGCGGCTGCACAAGAACGTGCAGGAGAGCGACGGACGCATGCGCGTGTTCTGGCAGGAGCGCATCGGGAATCTGCCGCTGATCCGGTCGTTTTCCGCGGAGGCGCGCACCGAAGCGGAGGGCGCGGTCTTGCAGGACGAGCACCGCGCGGCACGGCTGAAGCGCAACGCGTTTTCGATCCTGTGCAACATCGGGTTCGGCGCGGCGATGCAGGGCATGTACCTGTTCGGGATCTGCTATTGCTGCTACGGCATAGTAAGCGGCACCGTTACCTACGGCACGCTGACCGCGATCATGCAGCTTGTCGGGCAGATGCAAGGGCCGTTCGCCAACCTGTCCGGCTATCTGCCGCGCTGGTATGCGATGCAGGCGAGCGCCGAACGGCTGATGGAGATCGAGTCGTACCCAGACGAGCAGACCGAACCGCCGCTCGAGCAGGCGGAAGTCAACCGGGCGTATCGGGACGCGGTGACGGGCTTCGGGCTTTGCGAGGTGTCGTTCACCTACCGGCCGCCGGTGGAGACGGCCGAGGCGCCGCAGATGCCGATTGTGCTGCAAAAGCTGTCGCTTTCGATCCGTCGCGGCGAGACGGTCGCGTTTACCGGACAAAGCGGGTGCGGCAAGTCCACGGTGTTGAAGCTGCTGATGGGGCTGTACCGGCCCGACAGCGGCACATGCGTCTTGTATCGTAACGGCGCACAGGAACCGCTTTTGCCCGCGTGGCGGCGGCTGTTCGCCTATGTGCCGCAGGGCAACGGCCTGATGAGCGGCACGATCCGCGAGGTCGTTGCGTTCGGGATGCCCGAAGCGGCGGGAGAGGAAGCGCGTATTTGGTACGCGCTCGAAATCGCGTGTGCGGACGGCTTTGTGCGGGAACAGGAAAACGGCCTTGAAACGCGGCTCGGTGAGCGCGGGGCAGGGCTATCCGAGGGGCAGCTCCAGCGGCTTGCGATTGCGCGGGCGCTGTTTACCGATTGCCCGGTACTGCTTTTAGACGAAGCGACGAGCGCGCTCGACGGCGAGACCGAACGCGCCCTGCTCGACAACCTGCGCCGCATGACCGACAAGACCGTGATCATTGTCACTCACCGCCCGGCGGCGCTGTCGATCTGCGACCGCGTACTGCGCTTTACCGAAAACGGCGCGGAGGAAATCGAAGGCGGTGCGGCGAAAGCGTGAAATGCAAATCGTTGATTTGCACTTATGCGCTGATCGAATGACAGTTATGCGCGAAAAAAATATATAAAAACCGGAAGAGTGCATTGACAATTTGACGGGTTTTTTATAAAATAATAGGCGTGGGCTGGCAATAAGCCAAGCGAAACGGTGCTGCATAGCCGCAAACGGCGGCTTCGGGCCGCGCCGCATGCCCAAATCTAATGAATACGAGGGAAAAAAGATGTTCAAAGTTACCGTGAGCGATACCTACGAGGAAGTCTCCAAGGAAGCCTTCAAGATCATGAAGGAGGCCCTCTCGGGCGACCATGCGCCGGTTCTCGGTTTGGCCACCGGTTCGAGCCCCGTGGGTCTCTACAAGGAAATGATCCGCGATCACGAGGAGAACGGCACAAGCTACAAGGATATTCTGACGTTCAATCTGGACGAATACATCGGCCTGCCGCGCGACCATCGTGAGAGCTACTGGACATTCATGCATGAGAACCTCTTCAACCACATTGATATTCCGGACGAGAACGTCCATGTTCCGCTCGGCTGCGGCGAAGATCCGGAGGCCGACTGCGTGGCGTATGAGACCGAGCTTGCCAAGCACACCGTGGACGTGCAGGTTCTGGGCATCGGCAGCGACGGTCATATCGCGTTCAACGAGCCGGGCTGCCCGTTTGACAGCCTCACGCATCTGATGGACCTCACCGAGCAGACCCGCCGCGACAATGCCCGCTTCTTCGACGGCGACATCAACCAGGTCCCGACCAAGGCCGCTACGATGGGCCTTGCCTCGATCATGCGCGCCAAGAAGATCATCATGATCGCCACCGGCGCCAACAAGGCCGACGCGATCAAGGGCATGATGGAAGGCCCCAAGACGGTCGATTGCCCCGCCTCGATCCTGCAGGATCATCCGGAAGTCTACGTGTTCCTCGATAAAGCCGCGGCTTCCAAGCTCACGAAATAACCGCAATACGGTCTTTCTGCTCTCCGCTTCGGCGGGGAGCTTTTTTGCGTCAAAAAATCCCCGCAAGGCGGTGTACCTTGCGGGGCTTGCTGCATTACGTCAATGCTTTTCGATAAATTCGGAGTCGATCTCCTCCAAAATGCCATCCTGCGGGGCGGCGGCGCGGATCGCGCGGGCGGTGCAGCGGTTCAGATCCATCAGGTGCAGCGTCGAATAGCCGTGCACCGTCACGCAGAACGGATGCGTTTTGTGCTCGCGCGTTTCGGTGACGCCGACGGAAAGTCCGATCTCCGGGAGCTGCCGGATGAACGTTTCGCGCCCCTCAAAGGTGGGGAACACGAGCATCATCGTGATGCGCCGGACGAGGTTCAGATCGCCGCCGTGCCGCGCCACGTCGCGGATATGCGCGGCGTTTTCAACCGATTGCAGTTTCGCGTCGTCGGGGAACAGGAACCGGTAATACGTTGCGTAGGTTGGCTCATGCACCTCACCGTAGGTCATCAGCAGCTTCGGCTGCGTGCCGCACAGCTCCGCCGTGCGCGTGATCAGCGCCGGGTTGGCAGTGTAGAAGTAAAACAGGTGCAGCGCCTCGGTTTCGACAGCGCCGACATAGATCGCTTCGTCCTCGAGCTCGCGCTGCAGCGTGTCAAATAGCTGGCCGAGTGCCCGGCTTTCGGCGCGGTTAAACCCGCGCGCCTCGGGATCGCGCGGCGCGCAGGCGATATAGACAAGGTGAGAATACGCAAGGGTGGGCAGCAGCTGCCAATATTGCATATCGACCTTCACCGAAATGGGCTGCTGCTCCCATTCCCAATCGTATTCCAGCCAATCACTCATGGGTCAGAACGGCTTTGATACGGCGCACGCCGCTCGACGAGGCTTCCTCCTTGACGATGTGGAAATGGCCGAGGTCGCCCGTGTTCTTCGCGTGCGGGCCGCCGCAGATTTCCTTGGAGAATTTGCCCATCGTATAGACCTTGACCTTCTCGCCGTACTTGCTCTCGAACAGACCGATCGCGCCCTGCGCCTTCGCTTCCGCAACGGTCATTTCCTCACAGGTGATCGGGGCGTGTGCGGCAATCGCTTCGTTGACGAGCTTTTCAACCTCGGCAAGCTCCTCCGGCGTGACCTTGCGGCCGAAGCTGAAGTCAAAGCGCAGACGCTCGGCGGTGATGTTGCTGCCCTTCTGCGCCACGGAATCGTCGTTCAGGACCTTGCGCAGCGCGGCGTGCAGCAGATGCGTTGCGGAGTGCAGCGCGGCAGTCGCCTCGCTGTGATCCGCCAGACCGCCCTTAAACCGCTGTTCGGCGCCGGCCTGGGATTTCTTCTGATGCTCCTCGAAAGCGGCGTGGAAGCCGTTTACGTCCACCGTATAGCCCTGCTCCTTGGCCAGCTCCATCGTGAACTCGATCGGGAAGCCGTAGGTGTCGTAGAGATGGAATGCGCTGACGCCGTCGATCTCCTTGCCCTCTAAGTTGCGGACGAGCTTGCCGAATTCCTTGATGCCTTTCTTCAGCGTGTCCGCAAAGCGGTTCTCTTCCTTGCGGAGCTCGCCCACGATCTTGTCATGGTTCTCGCGCAGCTCCTCATAGAATTCACCGTAGATCTCGATGACCTTTTCCGCGATCGTGCAGAGCGCATAGCGCGGCATATTCAGCTGCGATGCGTAACGGATACTGCGGCGGATCAGGCGACGAAGGATATAGCCCTGATCGACGTTCGACGGGGTCACGCCGCGCTGGTCGCCGAGAATGAACGTCGCACAGCGGATATGATCCGCGATGATGCGGAACGCCTTGGTCGTTTCGGCGCTGTCCTTATAGCCCTTGTGCGAAAGCTCCGCGATCAGCTCGATGATGCCGGAGAACGCGTCGGTGTCGAAAACGCTCTCCACGCCCTGCAGCGTCGCCACCGTGCGGTCAAGGCCCATGCCGGTATCCACGTTCTTCTGCTTCAGCGGCTCGAATACGCCGTCGGCAACCTTGTTGTACTCCATGAACACGTTGTTCCAGATTTCCAGATACTTATGGCAGTCGCAGCCGGGCTTGCAGTCCGGGCCGCAGGGCTCTGCGCCGGTGTCATAGAAAATCTCGGTGTCCGGACCGCACGGGCCGGTCATGCCCGCGGGACCCCACCAGTTGTGCTCCTTGGGCAGGTACACGATATGGCTCGGATCGACGCCCATTTCCACCCAGCGGTCATGCGCCACGGTGTCCTGCGGCGCGTCCTTGTCGCCCGCAAAGCAGGTGAAGAACAGCTTGTCCTTCGGAATGCCGAGCCACTTTTCGTCGGTCAGAAATTCCCACGAAAACGCGATGC
>CAMHJE010000111.1:0-7807 GCA_946185305.1 uncultured Clostridia bacterium
GGATGCGGCTCAAGGTCGGTCAGCATCCGGTAGCCTGCGACCTGCGCCGGCATACCGAAATCGAAATTGCCGGTCGTCATATAAAAGTAGTGGATCGGCAGATCCTTCCATGCATCGGATTGAATTGTCTTTTGGAAGTAATCCGCCGTCGTGCGGAACGCGGAGAACATGCCGAAGTAGGAGAAATAATCGAGGCTTCCGCAGAACGCGGAATGGCAGGTCGTGACTGCCCCGCGCGACAGGCCCGCAAACGCGCGGTGGTCGCGGCTGTCGGCAAAGCCCGCTTCGTCAACGGTTTTCGCGTAGGTGCTGTACTTGGATTCCACGGCGGGCATCAGATCGTTTCGCAGCTCGTCGCGGAAGGAGAACGTCAGCGCGTCGAGGTTGCCGAGCGATTCGGTGCAGTCGTCCTCGGTGTAGAACGTCGGTGTCACGACGATCAGCGGCTCGATCTCGCCGGTTTCGATCAGCCGGTCGAGCATGACCTTGTTGTAGCCGTGTGTTTGCAGCCAGTAGTTTTCATCGTCGCCGGTGCCGTGCATTAAATACAGAATGTTATACGGCTTTTCGGCGTCATACCCATAGGGCAGATAGACAAGTGCGCGCTTACGGACGGCGCGGCTGTCGGTCGCGTAGGCCTTGGTGTCGTAGACAAGTTCCTCCAATGTGCCTTTATGCGCAGCTTCCGTCGCATCAAACGTCGTCGGCACCGCCCAAAGCTGTCTTTTGGCGTGACCGGTCCATGCCTTATCCGCACGCGTATGCAAGCCCCATGTCAGCAGGAATGTGATGAGAATGACCGCCATCGCGCCGAGCGGCAAAAGGGGCAGCTTGTTGGATTTCTCCTTTTTCCAAAGCAGCAGCACGGTGCCGCCCACTGCCCACAGTGCGCAGACGATGGCTTCGGGCAGGAACAGCATGTTACAGTTGCCGAGATTTGCATACGCAGCCGAGACCATGTTGAAATACAGCACAAAGCACAGCACGGCGCCGAGCAGCATCAAAAACGGCATTCTCCCCCGCCATGCGGCATAGCCCAAGAGCAGTACAAGCGCCTCGATCACAAGCAGCGTCACAAACGGTTCGAGCGCCCCGAGCACGATATACTGCACCGTCTGCACCGTAAACAGGGCACAGAGCAGCCAATACGCCCAACGCCCGATCCGGTCGGTCAAGGTTCCCTTTTGTTTTTCCATTTTCTCCTCCGATTCGATGATTCTCCCGCATGGGAGGGGAAGCATCAAAGAACGCGGGCCTCTCCCCCGTTTTTTCATGCCTCCGTTCGGAAAGGACGGCGGCAGCTTTTATGCCGCCGCCGTCTTATGGTTGGTTGCCTTATTTCTCTCTCTTTGCTACGCCGAGGAACGCGCCGATCACGGCGATCAGCCACGCAACGCCGGTGAAAGCGGCAAAGGTGATGAAGCCGGTCAGGTTGGTCTGCGGATTCAGGCCTGCATAGACAAGACCCATTTCGTTGACCATCGGGGCAATCGAGACGCCGAGCGCCGCCATCAGCAGCACCGCGTGCGCGGCTGCGAGCAGATTCGGGATCTCCTTGCCGAGCGCAACCGCGAGGGCAAGCGCGCCCGCACCGACGATGGCTGCAATGATCAGCATCGTGTAGGTCTGCGGCGCCTTGATGTAGGCGAAGTTGTACAGGATCGCGCTGACAATCGCAAGGACGGTCGAAGCGCAAACGAGGGCAAAGCCGATAAAGGATACCTTATTTTTCATGGTTACGACCTCCTTACGCTTTCTTTTCCTTCTTCGGGAGCAGGGATGCGACATACCACAGGCAAGCCGCCGCCGTCAGAACACCGAAGCAAACGTTGACCGCAATCAGCGTGACCTCCCACCACGGATAGACGCGGACGATACGGGTATCGGTCGTGATGCCGTTCATGGTGTTGGAGTTGACGAACGTATACAGGTCGTACTTCAGCATCTGCTTCAGCTCCTGCTGGAACGCGGTGTCCTTCTGAATCTTCTTCATGTTGTCCGCCGACACCGGATCGCCGATGATGGATTCCGCATAGGCGTTCTCGGTAAGGCAGCCGCCGCCGCCCGCGAACGTCACGTCACGCCAGTTCATGTATTCCGGTCCGTTGATCATGTCGGTGACGACATAGCCGGTGTAGCCCCATTCGTTGCGGAGGATACCGGTGAGCAGGCCGCGATGTGCGCCGGCATACACGGTGCCGAGACGGTTGAACGCGGTCATAACGCCCTGCGCGTAGTTGCCTTCCAATGCGCCCTGGAAGCCTCTCAGCTCGATCTCACGGGCTGCCTGCTCGGAGATGAACGTGGACGTGCCGGAACGGTTGGCTTCCTGATGGTTCAGCGCGAAGTGCTTCGGCTCCATCATGAGGCCCTTGGACTTGCCGCCCTTGCAGGCCGCAACGCCCATGAGGTTGGTCAGCATGGAGTCTTCGGAATAATACTCGTGGTTACGCGAGCAGTAGGTGGCGCGGTGGTTATTGAGGCCCGGTCCGAAGATGGAGCAGGCGTTCGACCACAGGGAGTCTTCGCCGAAGAGCTCGCCCTCGCGCTCGACCAGTTCCTTATTAAAGGTTGCCGCGACGACCGGTTCGGTCGGCATCGTCGGCATCTGCCACATGGCATATTCGCTGTCCGGCCCGACATAGGTGGGCTCGGAGGACTCGGACGCCGTCCAGTTGGAGGTGTAGCCCGGCACCTGATCGGATACGAAGCCGACAGGTCCGTCATACGCGGTGACGACGTGCAGACCGATCGAGTTGAGCGGTTCGAAGTTGCCGCCCGCGCCCGCCATGAACGCAACCGCTTCTTCGAGCGTGACGTTCTCCAGGAGCTGATCCCACATCGGATCGTCGATGGCGACGGAGCCGGCATAGTTGCCGTTGTCGTCGGTGATCAGCATGTCGATAATACGCATGCCGTTGCTTGCGCCCCACGTCTCGCCGCTGCCGTTCTCGGTCAGCTCATAGACGTTGTTCTTGAGGTTCTTCAGCATCGCGTCGTTCGCGGTGATGCCCCAAACGGGCTCCCAGCCCTTGGTCCAGTCCGCACGGGTGATGAATTCCACGCCGCGCTCCGGCAGCAGCTTACGGATATCGCCGTCCTGCAGCTGGTTCTGGACGCCCACGGAATAGGTTTCAATGTCCTTGCTGCCGATGGTGACCTTCTTCGCCGCATCCGCAGAAATGACTTCGTCGTCGTTGATCTTGACAAGGTTCGCGTCGCTGCCGGTCTTGACGGCGAGGACGTTGTTCAACGCTTCATGCGCGCCGTTGCCGACCGCAAAGTAGTAGTCGCCCGCGTCGAGCAGCCAAGCGCCCTGCGTACCGTCGGCCTTGACAGCATTCTCATCGTAGGACGCGACATACTTGGCGTCGAACGTGACGGTTACGGTCTCGGATGCGCCGGGCTCGAGGGTCTTGGTCTTTTCAAAGCCGATGAGCTGGATCGCGGCCTTTTCCACGCCGCCCGCAATGTACGGAGCCTGCGCGTAGAGCTGTACAGCGCTCTTGCCCGCGACGTTGCCGGTGTTGGTGACGGTCACGACCGCCTTGCTCTCGCCGCCGATGTTGAAATCAACGCTGTCGAGCTTCTGCGTAAAGGTGGTATAGGACTTGCCGTAGCCGAACGGATAGGCAACTTCCTGCGCATAGTCCCAGGTGCCGTTGGAGGCGAACACGCCGGCCGCGGAGGCCGCGTTGCCCTGGTTCAGAATCTGATCCTCATAACGAGTCTCGAAATACTTGTAGCCGACATAGATGCCTTCGGTCTCGATGATGTACCAATTGCCCTTGTCGTTGCCCGCGTCGATGTCCTCGTTCGTGTAGAAGAACAGACCGAAGTTCTGCATCGACGGCGCCGCGATGGAGCTGACCGCATACGTATCGGAGATATGGCCGGACGGGTTCACATCGCCCGCGAGGACATCCGCGACGCCGCGGAAGCCGTAAGCGCCGGGCAGACCGGCCCAAACGATAGCGGAGATCGCCGGATCGTTCTTGAGCTCGGCAATTTCCATCGTCACGTCGGAGTTCAGCACAACGATGACCTTGCCGTTGGAGTTCTGCTTGGCAAGCTCGATCATGGCCTTTTCATTGTCGGACAGGGCCATCGGACGAACGAAGTTGTCGCCGTTCGGGTCCTTCATCGTGTCTACCGCATAGTCGGACGCTTCCGAGCTGTCACGGGACAGGAAGACGACAGCCGCGGTGTCCTTGGCGGCATTCAGCACATCCTGCGTGTAGAGGCTCGCCGGCGGTTCGCCGATCATGTAGCTGTCCGCCGTGGCGAACATCGGCCAGAATACCGGGATCAGCGAGTGGCCCGGAACCTCCTGTCCGAAGAACGCCGCCTTGCGGCGATAGGCATCGACCGCGCTGCTGTTGTAGAACGCGAGCATATCCTCGTTCAGCGTGAAGCCGATCTCCTTCATGGCGTCGATCAGCGTGATCGTCGTCTGACCTGCTTCGTAGTTGACGGAGGTGGTCGAACCGATCAGACCGCCGAACGTCGGGGCAAGGCTGTTGAGGCCCCAAATGGTGACCTTTTCGCTCGCCTTGTTCAGCGGCAGCGCGCCGTCGTTCTTGAACAGCACGGTGCCTTCCTGCGAAATCTCACGCGCAAGGGCTTCCTTGGCGTCGATGACCTGCTTGACCGAAGTGAACTCGGAATCGAAATAGATACCGTCGCCCGTGTTCTCGCCGGTCTTTTCGGTCTTGTAGCTCGAGGTGCCGAGGAAGGTGTTGATCTTGCTCGTCCACGTCTGTGCGATGCTTGTGGCGAACAGCGACAATACGAAGATCGACGCCAGAACGGCCGCAAGACCGCGCTTCAAGCCTGTTTTTCTGCTTTTCATGTTCTCCTCCTTTGATTATCCCTCTGTGTTCCCCCCGATTTTGCAACCGCATTACCAGGGCTTTACACAGGTTTTATAATAACATATTGCAAGTCGAAAGTACACCGTTTGTCGCGGATGACATGTTTTTGAGCGTAGATGACGGGTAAACGAACATGCAAAAAGCGCCCCGCCGAAAGACAAAGACGGGACGCCAAGGATGCGTTTCTTATAAGGGGATCAGAATATCGAGGCGGAAGCGGCTGTCGTCGGTGCGGACGGTCATGGTGCCGCCGTATTTTTGCACGACGTGCCGAATGCTTAAAACGCCGAAGCCGTGGTAGTTGCGATCCTCCTTGGTCGTGAACGGCAGACCGTCCACAACGCGCAGCGGCTGTCCGAGGTAGTTTTCGACATGCACGGTCAAAAACGAGCCGCGCTGCCCTACGCGCAGGTCGATCCGGCGGTTTTCCACCGGCTCATGCTCGACGGCCTCGATGGCATTGTCGAGCGCGTTGCCGAACAGCGAATAGAGATCCATCGTGTCGAGCTTACGGAGCGGCGTTCCGTCGCAGATGCATGTCAGACTGATCTCATGCGCTTTGCAATAGAGCTGCTTTTCCATCAGGATCAGGTCGAGCGTTTCGTTGCCGGTCTTGGCCGCGCTCTCATAGAACAGCACCGCGTCCTCGATCTGCCCGATATATTCGCTGCGTTCCTTTTCGGATTTCATCCGCTTGAGCCCCTCGATCTGGTGTTTTAAGTCATGGCACTTGCGGTTGATCAGATCGACGTTCTCAGCGGTCATGCGCTGCTTTTTCTGTTCCGAGGAGAGCAGCTGCTCCATGATCGAATATTTCAACGCGATATTGGTTTCGGAAATCAAACCGATCTGCATGAGAAGTGCAAGAATGTCGGCAAAGATATAGGCAAGATAGATATAGATTTCCCATTTGGACCCTTCGGCGCGGCGGTTGAAGAAGATCACAAACGCGATAATGACGACGGCGTTTTGTATCACACGGAAGCGCGGCAGCGTATGTCCCTCGCGGTCGTCCATCCAGCGGCGGAAAAACGCATAGACAATGCCGTACACAACCGCCATCAGGCTCCACGAAACGACAAGTGACACAAGGCCGTATTCGTCAAAGCCGAGCAGCGTTTTCAGAATCCAGAACAGATTGAACACAGCGTTCTGTACGGGCATCGAACAGGTCGAGGAAAACAGCGCCTCGCGCGGGGTGCAGCGATAGCACAAAAGCAGCATGCAGAAATTGTACGCCGTCGGCACAAGCAGCAGCGCCCGGTCGAGAACCGGGAACGGATGCAGAATGCCCGCCGGAAACAGGCGCACGCAAAGATCGAACAGGATCGGTACCGGCAGCGCCAGCAGGATCGCGCGGAGCCAAAAATGCGGACGCCGCCGAAACGTCGGGTAGGCAAACAGATGCACGGCAAGCAAAAGCTGAAACGGATATGAGCCGAACACGCGGATGATGCCTGCTCCGATCTCCTGCCAAATCAAAGGATTCATAGCACGGAATCTCCGAAATACTGGGTGAGCTGCTGCAGAAATTCCCTGCTCTTTGTGCGGCCGATCGGCAGCATATCGCCGTGGACGCAGATTTCGCTGCCCTTCAGCTCGGTCACATGGCGCAGATTGACAAGGAAGCTGTTATTGCTGCGGACGAAGTCGAACCGGGACAGCCGCTGTTCACATTCCTTGATCGAGCCGCGCACCGACAGAATACCGTCCGCGGTGTGATACAGCAGGGTATGGTTCATGACCTCGATATAAAATATGTCCGACAGCAAAAGGCGCTTGACGCCGGTGGCGGTGGTGACGACGATTTCATGCCGCGCGCTTCTGTCCGAGGCTTCGAGCGCCCGTTTCATTTTGGCGGCAAAGCCGGGATAGTCGATCGGCTTGACCAGAAAATCGAGCGCGCGCACCGCATAGCCTTGGATCGCGTAGTTCGACAGATATGTGATGAACAGCAGGCAGACCTCGGCGTCGAGCTCGCGCAGGCGCCGTGCCGTCTCCATCCCGTCGCTGCCGGGCATCTCTATATCCATCAGCACGATTTCAAAGTCGCGGTCATAGCTTTTCAAAAATGAATCGCCGTCCGAAAACAGGCGCACCTGCAGGTCCGTCCCGCTTTCCTTGCCGTACTGCTGCAAATACGATTTCAGCAACGCCGCATCCGCGTCCGTATCCTCTACCACAGCTATCCTGTACATGTCTATTCCCCCGAACATGTCCCCATACTTCTGCACTTTATTCGATTATAAAACAAAACCCGCCGGTTTGCAAGTATTCCGGCGCACAGCGGTTCCATTTTTACCGCGCCGATAAAACGGAAATCCCGCCCGCATACACGCGAACGGGATTTCCGAACAGGAGGATATATAGAGAAGGAGAATTGCTATAGAAGGGCGTTTACCGCGCCGCAATCGCATACACCGATGAAAGGCAGGCCTCGCGTTCCCACGTGCCGAACAGCCAGAGCTTCACGACGCCGAGCGCCTCGCGGATATACATGCCGGTCATATACAGCGGGTAGCCGTCCGCCCCCGCAAGGCCGACCGCCTGCATACCGAGCGACGCTGCCATCGCCTTTGCGCGATACAGATGATAGCCGCTCGACACGACAGCGACATGTTCCGCGCTGCCGCCGTCGTTTTCGATCACGGTGCGCGAGAACGTAAGGTTTTCCATCGTCGAGGTCGAATGGGCTTCGAGCAGGATGCGGCTTTCGTCGATCCCGTTTCGGAGAAAATATCGCCGCATACATTCGGCTTCGGAAATGTCCTCCCCCTCGCCCTGCCCGCCGCTGGCAACGACCTTTGCGGAGGGATGCGCGGCAAGGTATTCGACGGCGCGATCCATCCGGCTTCGGAGGGAGATCGACGGCGTTTCGCCGTAGACCGCCGCGCCGAGCACGATCACGTAATCGGCCTCCGTCTCGTTCTCCC
>CAMHJE010000112.1:0-7751 GCA_946185305.1 uncultured Clostridia bacterium
ACGATTAAGGTGTACAGCACCGGGAGCGCGAGCGTCTGCAGGCGCGGGATTCTGAGGATCGTTCCGATCGCGGTTCCTGCGATACAGCCGATCAGAATGTACTTTTCCATATCGTTCACCACCCTTCAGCTACAGTATACCGGTATCTGCGGTACTGTTTGAGGATGTCGATGAACTTTTTCTTTTATTCAGGCGGCTTTTGCCGTCCTTTTCTATATCCACACCACTATGGAGGAAACCCGCATTGGAAATCAAAATCAATAAAGAAATCCGAGACTATCAGGAATCGGTGTTCATGGGACTGTCCAAACGGCAGTTCCTTTTTTCTGCTCTTGCAATCGTTGTCGCAGTCGGCGTGTACTTCGGTCTGCGTCCGTTTCTCGGCTCGGAGGTTGTGAGCTGGCTCTGTATTGTCGCGGCGTTCCCGTTTGCAATCATGGGTTTTGTGCATTATCACGGCATGACCGCCGAAGAGCTGATCGCAGCATACATTCGCTCCGAGATTCTCATGCCGAAGCACTTAACCTCGCAGCCGGTCAACGTGTATGCCGAGTGCCTGAAAACCGATAAGAAATGGAAGGAGGTTCTCTGATCCATGTCCAAGACCTTGAAAAACGTACTGAAGCAGGATGCGGAATCGTTTAAGATCCCGCGCTCCATCCAGGATACGATCCCGATCAACCGGGTCTGGGAGGACGGCGTGTTCCTTGTCGGGAACAATAAGTATTCCAAGACCATCCGCTTTACGGACATTAACTATGCCGTCGCTTCCAAGGACGACCAGCTGGATATGTTCATGAGCTACTGCGATCTCATTAACTCGCTGGAGGTCGGCGTTACGACCAAGATCACATCCTTCAACCGCTGCATCTCAAAGTCGGCGTTTGCGAAGAACCTTTTGCCTAAGCGCGACGATGATCTTGACGACTATGTCACCGAGCACAACAAAATGCTCAAAGGCTACGAAAAGCTCGGCAGCGGAATCACGCAATCCAAGTACATGACCGTCTCGGTCGTGAAGAATAACTATGAAGAAGCGACGACCTTCTTCGAGCGCGTGATCGGCGAACTGAAATCGCGCTTTTTAACGCTTTCCTCGCAGATCGAAGTGCTGGACGCGACCGAGCGGCTGCGGGTACTGTACGACTTCTTCCATGCCGGAGAGGAGGAATACTTCTATCTCGATTTTAAGCAGAAGATGAAGCGCGGCCACTCCCCGATCGATTCGATCATCCCCGATTCGCTGTCGATCAAGTCGGACAGCATCCGCTTCGGCAAGCGGTTTGCGCGGGTGCTGACGCTTCGGGAATACCCGACCTATCTCAAGGACAGCATGATCGCCGAAATGTGCGACCTCAACCGGAACCTCATGCTTAGCATTGACATTATCCCGATCCCGACGGACGAAGCGGTCAAGGAAGTCGAACAGCGGCTGCTCGGCGTCGAAACGAACGTCACCCGCTGGCAGCAGAAGCAGAACCAGAACAACAATTTCGCCGCCGTCGTGCCGTATGACCTGGAGCTGCAGCGTGCGGAGGCGAAGGACTTTCTGAACGATCTTACGACCCGCAACCAAAGGATGATGTTCGTGACCGTCACGATCATCCACGTAGCCGACAGCAAAAAGCAGCTGGACGCGGATACGGATGCGCTGCTCTCGATTGCAAGAAAACATATCTGCCAGTTCGAAGTATTGAAATACCAGCAGCTGCAGGGTATGAATACCGCTCTGCCGTATGGTCTCAGACAGGTCAAGACGCTGCGGACGCTCACGACCGAAAGCACCGCCGTGCTCATGCCGTTCCGCGCACAGGAGATCAACCACGAAGGAGGCGTCTACTGCGGCAGAAGCGCGATCAGCGGCAACCTGATGTTTGTGAACCGTGCCATGCTGCAAAACGGTAACGGCTTTGTGGTCGGCGTCTCCGGTTCCGGTAAATCGTTGTTTGCCAAGCGCGAGATCTACCAGCACGCGCTGCGCGGGGACTGCGATGTGATTATTATTGACCCGGAGCGCGAGTACAGCCTGCTCGTCGAAGCGCTGCACGGCGAAGTCATCCGCATCTCCGCCGATTCCCCGCACCATATCAATGCACTCGATATGTCCGCCGACTATGAGGACGGCGAAAAGCCGTGGGCGATCAAGAGTCAGTTCCTTCTTTCCTTCTGTGAGCAGCTGATTGGCAAGGTTACACCGCAGGAATACACGCTGATCGACCGCTGTACGGCACTCGTCTACCGCAGCTATATTGCAAAGGGGTATACGGGTAAGGTTCCGACGCTGAAAGATTTCCATAAGGTGCTGTTAAAGCAGCCGGAGCCGGAAGCAAAGGAACTGGCGCTGAAGATCGAGCTGTTTACGGAAGGCACGCTCGATACCTTTGCGAAGCAGACGAACGTGAATACGCATAGTTCGCTGCTCTGCTACGACATTCGTGATCTCGGCAAGTCGCTGAAAACGGTCGGTATGCTTGTCGTGCTCGATTCGATCTATAACCGGATCGTCACGAACCAGAAGAAGGGACGGCAGACGTACATCTTCATTGACGAGATCTATCTGCTGTTCGCCAATGAATATAGCTCGAACTTCCTGTTTGAACAGTGGAAGCGTGCGCGTAAGTACAACGCCTGCTATACCGGCATTACGCAGGACATTGAGGATATGCTCCAGAGCCACAATGCGCAGACGATGCTTTCCAACTCGGAGTATATCGTTATGCTCAACCAGTCGCCGTCGGCGCGAAAGGTACTGGCGTCGCTATTGGGCATTTCACAGGCGCAGCTGTCGTATGTCACCAATGCCGAATCCGGCAGAGGCCTATTGAAGTGCGGCGGAAACATTGTGCCGTTCGTAGACCGGTATCCGACGGACAGCCTCTTATATCCGTTGATTACGACAAAGCCTTCGGACCGGCAGGCGAGCGCGGATAAGCAGGGTGCAGCGTAAGGGGTGGAACATATGGAACCCAAGCAAAAGCCAACCGGCTTGCCGCCGAAGACGCCGAACAGCAAGGCACGCAAGCCGAAGATCGTGAAAGCGGGAGCGCCGAAAGGTGCTCCCGAAAGGAATGCGATACAAGCGAATCTGCCAAAGAACACCGCAGCAAATCCGGATGCTTCAAACCAAAGCGCGGGAATCGAAAGAACCGATCCGATTACTGCGCCAAGCAAGAGCATGACAGAATCGAACGCTATACCGATGCAGAGAGCGACAGCACCAGAATCGTTAGCTGCTTTCCGAACGGAAGTGGGGACCGATGTTCGCTACATACAAAGCGATCCTCTGCCGACAGCAAACTTCCGCGAAGAACAGCCCCGTTTTACGGGGGTAATGCCCAAAGGACCGGAATCCGTTTCCGGGAAGCCGGACGGAATTATCCCGGTGCGGCAGTCTGTCCATATGGTCAGGCAATCGGCACAGGAGCTGTACCGGCAGACCGCGGAGCAGCAGGAATCGTCGCCGAACGAATACGCCGAACAGCAGACAGAACAGTATTCCGAAAAAGCTGCTACGGCTACGGCACAATTGGCGCAGAACCTGCAGGTGCGCGCCCGGCAGGCAGCGATCCGAAGGTTCCAGCAGGTGCAGCAGGAGAAACAGGAAGCGGCAGCGGAACAGGCGCAGACGTTCGAAGAACAAACTTTTTCCGATGCAGAGCACACCGCAAAGGATCCTTCTGCAACAGAATCGGAGCCGGTACAATCCGCGGATCTACCGCAAATGCGCAGTGAGGATCTTCCTCCTGTTCCGGAGGAGAGATCTTCGCTTTCTGCATCCGGTGCGGATAATCCGCTGCACCGGAAAGACACAGCAGAATTATCCCATGGCAGGGAACCCGTTCGACGGGATCGGACGGGTTCTTCCATTTCAACATTCAACGGAGAGAAACAGTATGGTAAAGGAAAAGAAGAAACGGCATTTTCGCAAACGCAGAAAGCCGATCAAATACGATTACCGGAGCCGGATCGTGAACAACCGCATTTCCGGAATCCGAGCGAACGAGGTCCGGCAGTACCGCCGAAGCAGAGACTCGTACCGGGAGCAGAGAAAGAAGCGCATCTATCTGTTAAGACCGCGCAGCACGGTGTAAAGGAAGCGCACCGGACGCTGAAGACTTCGCAGCAAACGGTTAAGACAGCGCGGCAGTCGGCAAAGACGGCACAGGCAACGGCGAAGACCACGCAGAAAGCGGCGCAGGTTGCCAAGGAAGCGTCGATCCGTGCGGCACAAGCTGCGGCAAAAGCAGCACAGGCTGCAGGCAAAGCGCTTGCCGCTGCCGTAAAGGCAATCATCGCTGCGATGGAAAAACTCGTTGCAGCCATTGCTGCCGGCGGATGGGTGTCCGTGGTCTTGATCGCGGTGATTGCGATCGTGGCATTGATTCTGTCCCTGTGCTTCGGGGTGTTCTATTCCAACGATGTATCCGAGGGACGTCCCATGACCGATGCGATAGCGGAGATCAATGCTGATTTTGTGGATTCGATCAACGCTCGGATCAATCGATACAAGCGTCAATACAAACCGGATGAAGTGGAACTGGTCTACGAGGGCGATACGGATTCGGACGGCTCTGTGATGAACTGGACCGATGTGCTCGGTATCTATGCGGTCAGCACGACAACCGATCCCGATCAACCGACCGACGTTTTAATCGTGACGCCGGAAAAGGTAGAGATTCTGCGCTCGATCTTTCAGCGCATGAACAGCGTATCCTATCACACTGAGATTGAAACCGAGGAGATGCCTGTCGTAGATGAAGACGGTTTGCCGCTGATCGATGAGGAAGACAATCCGGTAACGGAAACTAAGACCAAGCTCACGATCATGATCCGCGTATCCAGTATGGATTATCGAGACGCCGCTTCTCTCTACAATTACAATGAAAACCAATATGCGATGCTTAAAGAGATGATGAAGCCCGAATACTATCCACTGTATGCCAAACTCACCGGCGATGTGATCGGCGACGGCGGCGAGTTCGGCTTCGGACTGGATATTAACCCGGACCTGCCGCCTAGCGAACTGGGCTACCAGATCGTTCAGGCAGCCAAGCGATACATAGGGCGCAGCTATGCTTCCATGGACTGCTCCAAGTTCGCGCGCACCGCATATGCGGATGTGGGGCTGACCTCCATGAACGGACTGTCTTCGGTTCGTATGGCGGAAAAGTGCCGTGAGATGGGATGCCTGTTTACCGATCCCGGTCAACTGCAGGCGGGAGATCTGATCTTCTTTGCCCGGTTTGACCCGTCAAGAGGAAAGGACTACTGCGGGGATATTGGTCGTTGCGGCACCGGCAAGTGCCGCAGATGGCTGCACATCCACCATGTTGCCATCTATATCAACGATGAGTATCTAATCGACAGCGTCGGCGGGGATAACAGCGTGCAGATCCGTAAGCTCTACGGCCAGAATACTGCACGATGGAAATGGGTCTGTTTCGGCAGACCGACAACGTAACGAAGAAAGGACAGTCGAAATGACTAAGAAACAAAAAACGATTCTGATCACCTTGACTGCTATTGCTGCGCTTTTGGCGGCGGGGCTGATGGTTATATATACGCACATGAATCATGGCGATATACCGGATAATCCTGTTACGACGGATACTTCCGCTGTTCCCGTGGTCGAAGTCACAATACCGTTTCAGTCGAGCATGGAAGGTACACCTGTTCCTACCGGTGTTCCGATTGTGGAAGTTACAATCATTCCGGATGATCCCTACCCGATAACGGTAACAGCGGCGCCCGGTACCGTTCCGATCGTAGCAACAACGCCGACCCCTGAACCGGCATATGTGCGTTTGCCGACAACAGCGCCAGCTGTAACGCCGGTTCCGACCGTACCGAAGGGCATGTCGTTCACGCTTTCCATCCTTGGAAAGACTGTAAACGTTGCTTCCGATGTTGATGCGGATACCCTTGAAAAAACGCCGGGCTGGCTTCCGACCTCCGCAAAGCCCGGAAAGGAAGGCGTCTGTGTCGTGTATGGACATCGCAACAGAAATCACCTGTTGATTCTAAAGGAGATTGAGATTGGTGATGAGATTGATGTCGTTATGCCGGATAGCAAGGTCTATACCTATGTGGTCAATCGGACGGAGATTTTGGATTCTGAGGAATCCCTGCATATCCCGACGATTGAGGGAAAACATTTGATCCTTATGACCTGTTATCCGTTTTATTATACGGGGCACGCGCCAGATAAGTACATTGTGGCATGTTCTCTTAAAAGGGATAATTGATGTATAGAACTTGTTGCTTTCGACTCACGTTACTGTTATCACTGATTTTCGGTTATAGTAAAGTGAATGGAAAAGAACAATCGGTTTCATGCTACGTTGGCTAGCCTAACGGGATCGTTGCAGAAAAGCCGTCCGCCTGTCAAGGACAAGCGGCTGCGCCGTGCTCCGTACCCCTGACAGACCTGCGGCTTTCTGCTTTTTTTCAACAAGTGGTGACGGACGGAGCCGTCACCCGCAACTACACTTGTCGCCTTGTTTTAACAGTAAGGCGTTTACACAGAAATTAGGAAAGAGCCTGTTTTCATGCTTTCAAGTGCGCTTGAAACACTTTTTCATCTTTGCTTTAACTTGATGCTTTAATGAGTAACTTTAATAGTATGCCTTCCTACATGAAAAGGATCTATTTCCCCAATCCGCTTGAACGCTTTCTTGCAATTATAAACGCAATTAAGTTCATTTTGATAAACTGCTTTTCCTGGAATATACTTCACGCTTTGCACCTTCCTAATCTGTTGCATTCTTTTGCCGTTACGCGAACTGCTTGTACAGTATTGTAATCGTTAATTCAATACTTGTTTTAAGAGGAACAGCTGAATATTATTTATCATGATCTTTTCGTGGGGAGAAATCCTTATGATCAAGATCATATTCTTTATCTTGATGCCGAATGTTGTTAGTTTTTTCGATCCTTTGCAAAATTGTGCGTGAATTATATTTGTATTTTTTATACACTTTCGAAGGCTTTGTTTTTTGATCAGTGCGTCCTCCCCGCTTTGTGTTACCTCCTTTTATTTCCTCTATTCTCTCCTCAACACTTTTTCCCATAATTATCTCCCCCCCTTATAAAAGATTTGTAAGCAATTTGTACGAAAAGAGTGCAACAATACTGGCAAACAGCAATAATAGTCCTGTTCGATAATAAACAGCACGTTTATCATTAACGCCTTTGTTTTGATAGATTATCTCGATATAGTTCTGAAGAATAAGAACCGAGATAATGTCTGGCTTTTCAGTTAACAGTTCCTTCTCTAATAGATCATCATAATTCAAAAACTGGTAGTCTCTCGGCATTACGGCGATTAACAGAAAGAGAAGTGACAATACGGCCAATACAATTGCGCCTCCATTTAAAAATACAAGCAATAACGGCATGAGTGCTGTGCTTACTGTATTCACGGGTAATTGTAAATACTTCAAAAAATCAAACTCCTTTAGCACAATTACCAAATATGCTGCAGCTAACGTAATTATAATGCCAGTTTTCGAATCGATGATAGATGTTCGATTACATTCCAGTTCATATTCATGAAGAATTACTTGAAATGACAGATTCGCTGACGGATATTGTTCTTGTGGTTTTGCCTCCATATTTTCCCCCTTTTCTCTTATCCGCTTTCGTATTACAGTTAGCGGGTATAATTTACTGCGTTTGTTAATATGTGTACTGTAACTAATAAAGGATGTTCTCGATTTTTCATTGAACTACAATCGTTTATCTTTTATGGA
>CAMHJE010000113.1:0-7741 GCA_946185305.1 uncultured Clostridia bacterium
GTGGAAGTAAGCGGCAGAGCCGCAGCGATACGGCGCTGACGCGAAGTTGTACGGAAACGGAAAGGATTCTCCTTGTCGGGAGAGTCCTTTTTCGCTTCGGAAAAGACAAAGGAAACGGGATCGGTATATAGGCAGAAATGCTTCGAAAATGATGTAACATATATGATATATAATAGGGATACGGATTGACGGAAGACCGGTTCGGTGCTATGATGCAAAGCGAAATCTTGAGAAAGAGGAAAGGACATTATGCAAAAAACGATTCGTCTTTTGTGCACCGTGCTGTGCGTGCTGCTGCTGGCCGCCTGCGCTGCCAAGACAAATGAAGCAACCAAGCCCGCCGAGCCCGAAGCCGCAGCAACCGTGACCGAAGCGCCCAAGGCGGAGGAGCCCACCGAGGCCCCGACCGAAGCCCCCACCGAGGAGCCGACTGCCGAGCCCACCGAGGAGCCGACGCCCGAGCCCACTGAAGAACCGACGCCGGAGCCCACGCCCGAGCCCACGCCGGAGCCGACGCCGGAACCCACGCCGGAGCCCACCGAGGAGCCGACTGCCGAGCCCGCTGCGGAAGCGACTGAGCCGACCGAGAGCACCGAAGCGACCGAGCCGACCGAGAGCACCAAAGCAACCGAGAACACCGAAGCAACCGAGACGACCGAAGCGTCGACGCTGTATGTGGACTTTGACGATATGTCGTTCTGGATCAACGACACGAAGTTCACGCTGGGCGTTTCGACCCTGCAGGACATGATCGACGCAGGCGTTCCGTTCCGTGCGGACGATCTGGAAGATGCCGGCAACAATCTGAAGGCGAACTACCAGTCGAGCGGTTTCCGCATCGAGCTGGGTGAGTATTGGACCGCACAGGTGTATGTGCTCAATGACTCCGACGCAGGCAAGAAGATGTCGGAATGCTACATCTGCGAGATCTATCTCCCGAACCATACGGATGAGGAGCAGAATATTCTGCGGTTCAAGTTCCCGACGAACATGACCATGGAAGAGCTCGTTGCCAACTCCGGTATGCCCGAGGATGAGCCGTACCACTATGACGGCGACAACGGCTACTTTGCGGATACCTATGAGTATAAGAAGCCAGCGCAGAAATACCTCGGCAGCAGCTCGTATCGCTTCGAGTTCACCAAGGGTGAGCTGAGCTATATCACCATCAGCTATACGCCGTAATCCGGCAATCATGCAAACGCAAAGCGGACGGGATTTCCCGCCCGCTTTTTTGTGCCTGCGTGCACACCGTTTTTATGTTTCCTTTGCGGCGCAGCCAACCCTGCAGACGGCATCTGCCGACCGCACCGTCCGGTGTTTCTTCCTATTATATCTATATATGGCATATAGATAAGAACGGGATGGAAAGACGGGAAAAGAAGGGCTGTTAAGAAAGCGCCGTCATTCTGAGGCTTTGCCGAAGAATCTCTGAACGCTGAGTCGAAAAAGATTTCCAAGCCTTTCCGTTCCGAGATCCTTCGTCGCTTTGCTCCTCAGGATGACACTTGCAACTTTCTTAACAGCCCCCGAAAGATCAAGCCGTTATTTCGCCCGCTCCTTCTTCTTGAAGATCACGCTGCGGTAGAGCAGCACAAGCATCAGCGCGAGCAGGCCGACGAGGGCGGCGAGGGTGAGGAAGGTCATTTGCATCGACTGGGCGACGACGCCGAGCAGCAGCAGCATCGGTGCGCCGAGCAGGATCGACCAGAGGTTTTGGTAGATCACGTTGCCCGCGGCGGGGGTCTTGAACAGCGGGTCGATCTCGCGGAGCAGGATCAGACCGGTGCTGACCGTGCCGGTGAGCATGCCGTACATGACGAGAAATTCCTCGTGCGTGTAATCCGGGAAGAAACGGCGGCACACAAAGCGGACGTAAAAATAGCTGACGACTGCGCCGGCGATGCAGACGAGCAGCAGCGGCACCCAGAATTCACGGTAGCGGAACGCGGACAGGTCGATGGACGCAATCGACGCGACGACCATGATATCGAACATCAGCCCGGAAATGCGGGTCAGCAAAAAGTCGTTGGTATACGAACGGTGGACAAACCCGGTCTTCTTGCCGAACTTGAAAAACGACTTGATCACCGTCGCGGTGAGCATGCCGAACAGGAAGTTGAAACCCCAGATCAGCGGCTTGACCGTGTTGACCAGCAGCTTTACGCCGCTGAGATCGCACAGCGCGGACAGCCCCGCCATCAGCAGATACGCAAGGCCATACGCGACGAACACCAAGGCGAACTGGACGGTCAGCTTATCGAGCGATTCCGAAAGCGGGATCTCGCCGCGCGTCGTAATGACCGCCGCGGTCAAATCCTCCTTTTCCTCGGCGTCGATCTCGCGCTTCGTGCCCTTCTTGGCCGCAATGTTCAGGTAGATCACGCCGCCAATGCTGGCGGAAAGGAACCCGCACGCCGCGACCGACAGGCCGAAGCTCGACCCGTGCTCGAACCCGTACTGGTTCATAAACGTCGTGCCCCAGTTGAACGCCTGCCCCGGGCCTTGGCCGTAGCCCATCGGCAGCAGGATGCCGGACGCCGCCCAGCTCCCGATCAAGTAAAACAGCCCGATCGTGATGAGCAGGCCCACAATGCCCTGCACCAGATACGTCGAAACCGTCAGCAGCGAGGAATTGAAGATATCCCGCCGCGCGGCCTTGCCGTGCGCCTTGTCCGCGCTCTGAAACGTCATCGCCACGACGCCGAGCCCAAGCCCGTGATACGTCATCGCCTCGATGGACAGCGACGGAATCAGCGGCGCGCCCGCAGCCGCCTTCCAGATCGCCATGCATGCGAGCATCAAAAAACCGCCGATCACCGAGCTCGGAATCAGCGATTTTTTCAGAACCGGAATCGAACGCCGCAGTCCGTTCGCCAGCAGCATCGCGCCGAACAGCAGCGAAAGCGTCAGTAAAAAGTCCCAAACAGAGTAGTCCCAAAACTGAATAGCGGTTGTCATAAAAATTCTTTTTATTCCTCTATTGTTCTATTATATATAATACTATACCGTATTTTCGCAGGTACGTCAACAGCAAACCGAAAAAACCGGGGAAAATCGCAAATTTTCTCGAAAAGATAGGCTTTTTTACTTGACGAATACTTTTTTTACTGATATAGTATACCAAAATCTACGACCACAAAAATCCCAGCCATTCGTAGATTTTCGAGGAAGACCCATGGATGAATTAACCCAACTAATCAAGAAGGAGATCAAACGACAGTACCGCAGTGTGAGGCAGTTTTCGTTGGCCATCGGCGTGCCGCAGTCCACGATCGTGACCGCATTGCAAAAAGGGATCGGCGGAACCTCGTTCTCGACGATCATGACCATCTGCAAGGTGCTTGGCATCAAGCCCGTCCTCGGCGAGCAGGGCATATTTCTGGATCGGGAATCTCGTCAGCTTCTCGAACGGTATATGCTGCTGGATGAGCGCGGCCGTCAGACCGTGCTGGCGCTGACCGAGGTGGAGGTGCTTCGCGCCACGGCGGACCCGCTTTATGACAATCTTCTCAAGCGTGCCGACGAGGTTGCGCAGCCGAAGGCATAAGGCGAGCTAACCGAATAGCAGTTTTGACCTGTGCGGCGATTGCTGCCCGCGATGGGTTGTTTGCGAAACGCTTTTCTTCCGAAAAACGCCTCTGCCGCCCCAATCATTTGCAAAAAGACATTCCTGCAAAGGGATGTCTTTTATCATTGCCGCGCGGGACGGAGGGATGGAGACTGTTTTTCCTTTACAAAAAAACTTTCACTTGATATAATAAAAATAATAACAGTATCATCATGTTGGATTAATGAGGTTTAAGCCATGATCAGAAAAAGTTTACTGTGCAGCATGCTTGCTGTTATCATGCTTGTTTCCGTCCTGTTTTCATCAATGACTTCTACCGCGCATGCAGAAGGAAATGAGCTAACAGATGTTCAGCGAAATGCCATTGCTATGCTGAACTATATTACCGTTCTTACACAAGAAATCAATGAATCCAAAAACAGTCGGCTCTATATGGAGGAGGCTTATTCCAAACTGATCAATAATACTTACCCGAATGCTGTTGACAGTTTGACATTAAGCCAGCTCACAGGATTACTTGATACAATGGAAAACTATCGAATGGTTTCTGTAAAAAGGGATAGACTACAGTTTATCTATGAGCAGAATCAGGCAAAGGCCATTCGTGCTGCAATTCCTAATCCGTTAGGATTGATTGGTGCACTCCAATCCGGGAGCAAAGTAAAAATGGCTGTTGCTATCGCTTATATGGCAGTTGATTCTGTGACAAGTTACGCAGCAGCAACAGAAGAATTGGATATGCAGTATCTTCAGGATGGGTGGGCCTTGGATGATGAGGAAGCCGCCACCCTACATAACAGCAGAAAAAATACGTTCAGCTATATGATTAAGATGGTCAGGGACTATGATGTGCCGGGCGATCTTGCTTTAACGGAAAAATCCGTGGAAGAGTTTGTCAAGTGGAAGAATAATACCAATACCGTTGCCCGTATTCATTTTTTGGAATCCAATAAGGACACTTACCGAAACTATGGGGGATACTGGCTGCTGCTTGCCGAAAGCTATTATGACAACGGAGACTATCAAAAATGTCTCAAATCGATTGATGCCTATGAAGCACTCGATGTGCGGATTTTCCGAAAGGATTATGAGTATTCCCGTGTTCTGCCTTTAGCCATCAATGCTGCCGAGCAGGTGTATAGCAGTGCGGATTATGTGCCTGCGGCAAAACGATACGCAGATCAAATATTGAACAATTGCGATCATGAAGATTGGGCACTCAGATACTTTGCTGCACAGACATACATTGAACTATATGGCAGGACACTGGACATTAACTATCTACAAACTGCATATTCCATCGTGCTCGATAACGTTAATTATTTGGTGTCGGAACAGCGCACGATGAATGCGACGTATCTTGCTCCTGTTGCAGAAGCAACTGCTCCTAAGGACGCAACCAAAGAAGAGAAACAACAGATCAAGAACTACAACAAACTCCTCAAGGAACAGAGAAAGGTTGAATTGCCTCCGGTATATGAACCGTTACAATTGAACTGTGATTTGCTGTTTGCTATCGCCGATAAATTGAATTTGCAGGTGGCCGATAAAACAAAAATCAATAGTATTCTTCATCCGGATAATGAGCCGTTGTATTTATCGTCAGCTCTTGACAGAGCATATTGGTTCGATGATGGAAACTCGCCCGCGAACCCGGCAAAAACCGATCTTGACGGATTAGAGTATGCGGGTACGGCAATCAAACTTCCGTGTACCTATGTTACCTCCGGAACAGTTATCACGGTTTCGATTACAGAAGAAGACGGCAATACTGCGGAATATAATGATTGGAAGTTTGAAAGCTTATCCCGTGGCAAAGAAGCAAACGTGGAATCCTTCACCGCAATCTATACCAGTGAATCTGCAAAGAAGCATGAATGGAAACCCAACGCTGACATCATTATCACGATTACTCCCAAAGAGGGCAGTTTAGCGGCCACCTTGTCCGCACACTATACTACGGTAAACGCTAAAACAGCTTGGTATGACTATCTGAAAGTCTGGGAAGGCCAGAATAACGAATGGTACGATTATCTGAAAGTTTGGGAAAGCAAGGTTAAGTTCGAGCGGAAAACTAAATGAGATATAAAAGAACACTGGCGCTTTTATTGTTCGCTATTGTATTATTGAGCAACCTAACCGTTGTGTCAGCGCATGAAAGCCAAGTAGAACATGATAAAGATTTGCAAGCGGTTTTGTTTGGAGCAGATGTATTTTTATCTGCCGAACAAAGAACAAAATTTCAAGCTATTGCAGATGCAGCAGCTCTTTGCATAGATCAGTTCTCTACAAATGATACTGCAAGATCAAAAGAGCCTGAGTTTAATGAGCTAAAAAAGCGGATCGGTTTTTCATTAACTTTTGATGATATTGAGCTAAAGAAAGGAAGAGCTGGTGCGCTTGTAAATGTTACGGCAAAGACCCATCGCACGTATACACATAGAGGCTGGAATTTCCCGTATGGAGGCACAGGGTCTAATTTTTGGGAAGCAAGAAAAAAGATTTTATTTGCTACAGTCAATAAAGAATTATTTGGCAAAAGCCCGGGAATCCTCGCAAGAGTTCCTTTTATCGGATATTATTTCGCCGATGAAGAGCCATGCAACAAACAATGCGAAGCGTTTTGCGAACTCGTATACTATGTACATATCCTTGGCGATTATGAGAAAGGAAAAAAGGATAGTATTATAAACTTAACAACAACACCCCTATATCGACATGAGGACCCAAATAATCCCGCATTAATTCAAGATATTATTGCTCTGATACCTATTCTTTTTGAGTCTCAGCAGTGGAGTTATCCACAATTGATTTTAGAACTTGAGCAAATTGAAGAAAATGCTAGCAAGTTATATGAAGGCAAGGGTATTACTACGCAAGAAGAAGCCGATATGTGCTGTGAGTATGCACACCAAGTGCTCGAATTATTGATTCAGTACATCCCGAATTTATTAAGAAATACTGATTTCTTCTCCTCAGCTTTCCCGACTGTTAAAGGAGTGTAATAAGTTGCAATAATGGCCCAGAATTAATGTGCAAGGATCCTTAAGCGAGCTTTCGACACAGAATCATTTTCGGCGTACCGGTTGACAAAACGCTTGGAATTGTTTACAATACGAAAGGTAAAACCCCCGGGAAGAGGGACAGAATAAGGAGAAGAACATGGTATTTGAAAAGGTTTCTCAGATCATCGCAAACCAGCTCGATCTGGACCCCTCCGAAATCACGATGGACAGCCATCTGATTAAGGATCTGCGCGCGGACTCTCTCGATATCGTCGAGCTCGTCATGGACATGGAGCAGGAATTCGACGTGGAGATCCCCGATGAAGAGCTGCCCAAGGTGCAGACCGTCGGCGACATCGTGCGTTACCTCGAAAAGAAATAACGAAAGGCCGTAGGCCGAAAGCGCCCGCACCGATCAACGTGCGGGCCTTTTTTCAAGCGTCGTTCCGAAGCCGCTCCTGTATCCAATGAACGGCTTGGAAACGGCACCCGACTTAGATACGGAAAGAATATGGAAAAGAATCTGCTGCAACGATCGGAGCGCCTGGCCGCCTTGGAAGCGCGGCTCGGCTATGCCTTCCGCAACCGCGCGTATCTCGAACGCGCGTTGACCCATTCCTCCTACTATAAAAGTGAAAAGGGGCGGCGCGAGCCGCAGGACAACGAGCGCATGGAGTTCCTCGGGGACGCCGTGCTGGAGCTGTGCGTGTCCGAGGCGCTGTTTTCGCGCTTCCCGCACATGCAGGAGGGACAGATGAGCAAGACCCGCGCGAGCATCGTCTGCGAAAGCGCGCTGTTCGAGGCCGCCAAGAGCGTCGAGCTCGGCGCCTGCCTGCTGCTCGGCCACGGCGAGGATCTCGGCGGCGGCCGGGAAAAGCCGTCGATCCTGTCCGACGCGTTCGAGGCGACGATCTGCGCGATCTACCTCGACGGCGGGTGGGAGCCGGCCAAGGCGTTTGTGACCCGCACGGTGCTGCCGCTGCTGGACTTTGACGCGCACCCGACGCTCGAAAAGGACTACAAGACGCGCCTGCAGGAGCTTGTGCATCACAAAACGCACGGCAAGCAGGTGCAGTACCGGCTTTTGGACGCGACCGGCCCGGATCATAAAAAGGTGTTCACGATGGCCGTCGTGCTGGACGACGAGGTCTTGGGCACCGGCGAG
>CAMHJE010000114.1:0-7706 GCA_946185305.1 uncultured Clostridia bacterium
GCGTAACTCTGCCGATCGCATCGTAGGTGTTCGTTAATACCTTACCACTTGCGAACGTTGCCGTCAAGGGACGGTTATCGCCGTCGCAGGATCGGGTCTCGCCGCCGTTGGATCGGGCAAGAGAAGGTTAGGCAGCGCCCCGATACTTGTTTTCTGCAATTACATGATACCATATCGCGCTGCTTTTTTCTTTTCAGTAGTCGCGAACCGTCCCTTTGACACCTTTGTATTCTCGCTTTGTCAACACGACTGATGCCGTGACTCGCATAATCTGATTGCAATACCAGCTGTTACTCTACACTGTTCGTTCTTACTTTCTTCTACTACTCTTTTTAGCTCGTCGATAGCTTCTGTCATCATCATTTTCTCTAGTAAACAGTATGACGCAGCATTGACTCTTGTCTTTTCATTTTCGGATAAAAGAAGTTTTGGATATATTAATTTTTTATCCTCATAGGACATTTTCAGACAAAGACGATTCAGTTTTTTAATCGCCTGATTATGAATTCTTACATCTTTGCCTATCCCACTTTGATACATTAAGCTGCTCAGTTTTTCAAATTCGTCTATTTCTTTGCTTATGCTCATTATTCGATGCCCCCAAATAGTTTTAAAACATAAAGCCCCCACTCATATTGCTCTTCGAAGCTAAATTGAGAAACCCAATCTCGAAACGTCATTCCGTTGGTAAACGTTTGTATTTGACTATAATATGCGCTTACTTTTCGATGAATCTCAGTCGTAATCCCTATCACGTTGTTTGAGTTTTGAATCCACGATACAGGAAAACCAGATCTATTGATTTGACATTGCTCTACAATATGATGCCATTGCATGCCCGCTCCCGCTGATCCCATGGCGTTCTTGAGCTGCTGGAATGATTTATACGCGACACCTCCGCCAGTTGGTATAGATGAAACTGCTGCTGGCGCACCCAAAGCACTAATAATAGCACCTGCCCCCCAACCAATAAGTGCGCCCGCCGCAGTACCAATACATCCAAAGCCAACAACATATTTCCAATAATTCCAGCCATCAGAGGGGTCGTATCCATTTGATGTAGCAACACTAATACCAGCAATTGTACCAATTGCAAGTCCTATTCCTGCACCTACAAGAATGCAAACTAAGGTTATGCTATTTCCTTCTGCATCATAATAATTTATTGGATTATTTGCACAATAGGCGTATAAATTATATCCACAAACCCCAGCATCCTTATCAAACTGACTATCCGCAGAGATAAATCTTCCTACCGTCGGATCGTAATACCGGCTTTGGAGGTAGTAGAAGTTGGTCTCTTCATCGTACACATACCCGCGATACCGGAACGGGTTCAGCACGCCAAGCGTAGAGGCGAGGGATCCCGTGCAGCTCAGCTGCTTGCCCCAGGTGTCGTATGTGTACTCGACAACCGTGTTTTTGCTGTTGTCAATGAGCTTGATTACATCCCCTTGTCCGTTGCGGATGTAGTAGTAATACGTCCCGTTGAAGTTGACGGCTGCAGCTCTGCCCTGCGCGTCGTAAGAGAACAGCAGCGTGTTGCCGCCCTGCACAAGACTCATCAGCACCGAACCGTTGTAATAGTAGTTCGTCGTGGTTCCGCTGACAGTCTTCTGCGTCCGCAGCCCGTTTTCGTCGTACGCATAGGTCGTTGTACCGACGCCGGTAAGCTGCTTGCCTTCCCACGTTAAGGTGCTGCCGAGATAGCTCGTCGGATTCCCCATCGCATCGTAGGAGATCGACTGATTGTTGTAGCTCGTCAGCTGATCGCCCCATGTGCTGTTACCGTAGACATAGGGAATCGTTTGCGTCGGCGTACCGGGGTCTGCTGCCGTCGTATAGGCATAGACCTTCTTTTCGGTTATGTTGCCCCAGTCGTCATAGGTGTAGGTGACCGTCTGATTCGTGAAGCCGTTGTTTTCACGAATCAGTTCGTTTGCGTCGTTGTAGGTATAGGTAACGCTTACCGTTCCCTGCGTGATCGAGGTAATGTTCCCGTTCGCATCGTACTCGTAGGCGTACGCCGTATCGCTGCCGTTTTTGTACGTCGCTAAAAGCGCGGTCTGTGAGCTGTTCGCGCCCGGTTTGTAGGTCAGTACCGTGTCGTAGTTGCTGGCAAGACCGAGACGACGCTGCGTAACTCTGCCGATCGCATCGTAGGTGTTCGTTAATACCTTACCACTTGCGAATGTTGCCGTCAAGGGACGGTTATCGCCGTCGTAGGTATAGATCGTGTTCCAGCTCTGGCCTGCCGTTGTGTTGGCGAGCTTGGTCAGATTGTTGTTGACGTCGTATTCGTACTTGTAGGAGGATATGATCGAACCGTAGCTGATCGAACTTCCGGAGCCGGTAAAGCTCTTTTCGAGCGACGCCATGCAGCGTCCTGCATGATCGTAATCAAAGAACGTGGCGCGGTGGGTCTTGTAATTGCGCTGCTCATACAGATTCCCTTCGGCGTTATAGATCATTTCATACGCAAGGGAATTGTTCAGCTTAATCTGTGTAACGCGATCCAGCTCGTCATAGATATACTGCGCGGTAAACCCGTTGCCGTAGGTAACGGAGGAGAGCCGGCCATAGCTGTCATACGCATTGGTAGACAGCGCGGTATTGCCGACTTTGGTTGCAAGAGAACGGTTCCAGGTATCATAGGTCAAGCCGTAGACCGTGGAGCCGCGGGTAATGGCGGTCAGTTTTCCGTAGGCGTCATAGCCGTAGGAGACGGTACCCGTATCGGCGCTCTGAAGGGATGCAAGCCTCCGCATATTGGCAGCGTTGCCATAGGTATAGGTGCTGACATTCCCCTTGGGATCGGTAATGGAAGTATTCTGCCGTGTTGTGCTGTCATAGCCGTACAGAACGCTGTTGCCGCGCGCATCGGTAACGGAGGAGGTTAATCCGCTTGCTGCGTCGTAGGCCGAAGAGGATCGGATATAGGTCGAACTGTTGCCGACCTTGGTTTCCGTTACCTGACCCTTGGCGTTATAGGTATTGGTCGTAACAACGCCCTGCGGAGAGGTCGCCGTCAGAAGGTTGTGCTTGCTGTCATAGGTATAGTTGGTCTGATTGCCCTTCGGATCCGTTGATCGGGTTACGTTGTTGTTGCTGTCATAGGTAAAGGAATCGTGCTGCCCGATCAGGGAGGTATAACCGGTTAGGTTGCCGGAGGAATCATAGGAGTATGCCTGACTGAATTCTTCACGGTACAGCTGCATACCGTCAAAGTACGAGGTATTGCAGGCAAAGGAGAACTCCGCTTGCAGCGCAACATAGGTATAGGCGGAGGGAGCAACGGCGGAACCGCATACATACTGCCACTGTGAAATGTCAGTAAGGAACGGCATTTTCACAATACTGATTTCGTTATAGTCGCTGTCCAGGAAGCGGACCCGAATATTCAGATTGCAATAGCTTCTGTCATATGGACTTGCGTTTGCGATCCTCTGCGTGGTACAGGCCGGCGAGTTTGTATAGCACCATGCGCCGAAGGTCCATGTATCCCCGGCGCTGCCGTTGACGCGCGTATTGCAGTACAGATAGTTGTTGTAACTGTTTCCTGCAATTTTGTAGACATGCGTATCCAGCATCGAAGGATGCGTCGTTCCCAGCGGCGTTGTATCCGAGCCGACATCCACGATTCCGCTGGGGGAGGTATCACAGTTTCCGTTAAAGTAATACTGATTGGTTCCGTTGTTCCAGTCCGTATTTTCTACCAGATTGTAGCGTCCGGGCGAAGCGCTTTGCTCGAACTGCACATAATCGACCCAGGCTTGTGCGCTTCCTCCGTTAACCACCTTTACGGTAACGGTTCCCGTATACGTCGATCGAAAACTGACGGAAAGCTTCTCCCATCCGGAGCCTTGTGCAACACCGACAGATGCGGGGGCGGATGTGACCGTGCTTCCGCTTGTCGGTACGATCTGCAAGTACACGCCCGATCCGCCGCACACCGAAGCAGAGAGCGTGTACGTTTTTCCGCTCGTTACCGAAACCGTTTGAGCGATATTCGCAGCCGCATTCAATCGCATGGTGCGATGTCCGTTGTATCCGTAATCTCCGTAATACGAAGCGCCCGTACCAAGCGTCCATTCCGCGCTCCTCGCAAAATGGCCGTTTTTCAAAAGGTTGGTTGTGGTGCTCTGCAGTTTGGACACGGCGGAAAGCTGTGTCACCGTTCGATCCGCCGTATTGTAAGCGGCATATACGGCGTTGCCTTCATTGTCCCGCAAGCTGACGGCCTGTCCGTTGTTGTCGAACTGGTAAATGGTATCGCGGCCTTGCTTATCGGTCACCGTTGTGCAGTTCCATCCATAGGTAAAGGTAAGATACTGCCCGGCGGTAGTGTTCGCCTTTTCTTCAACCTTGGTGACACGGTACGGAGCCGTTCCGTTATAAGTGTACGTCAGGTTGTAGGAATCTACGTTCATTGCCCGGGTCAAGCAGTGATTCGAATAGGTATAGGAACTGCTTTTTCCGTCTGCATAGGAGATTCCGGTCAAATCGGTTGAGGAATACGTATAATTGACGTTCAACCCGTTCGGAACGGTGATCGAAGAAAGAAGGTTGCTTGTATACGCGAGCGTAATGCTCTGCCCGGCGGACTGCCCGGCAAGCTTCTCTTGTATGCTTGTAATCTTCAGATCGGTAATGGTTGTGGAACTGTAGGAGATTAAAATCTGATTTCCGTTGGCGTCCTGAACGGTGGTCAATCTGCCGTTATTGACACCGGAATCACAGGCGAAGATCAATTGATTTCCGCCCTTATCCGAGATCGTAACAGTTGTACCGGAAATCGTCAGCGTGCTGTTGTGATCCAGCTCGTTCACATATGTGTTGGCGCTGCTGTACTTGTAATATTGCCGTGTTCCGTCGCCGTCAATCAGCTGGTAATAGGTTGCGGTCTCCGTACGATTCGTAAGCTCCACTTTTTTCAGAGATTGCGAATAATTCAGCCTCCAACCGTATCCGTAACCGATATTAGTCGTTCTGTCGTTTGTGTTGTATACGTGGGAAAGTGAAACCGGTAAAACACCGTTGCTAACGGAAGCGTCTGCATGCATCCATGTCAGATTTCCGGAGAACAAGTTCACGCTGCCGGTTCCGGCTCTTCCGGCCTGTTGACTGTAATAGGAGTACCGATCTTCAAGTCCTGTAGAGTTTACATAGATCAGGGAAAAATACGGATGACCCGAATAGGCGGCATTGTAGTCGGCGGAGCGATATTCAATATAGGTACTGCCATCCAGCAGAATGCCGTAGTTCGGCTGAATGCCGGCAATCCACTTTTTCGTAAGATCCGTAACGTCAAAATGATTGAAGTTGGAACCGTAAGCAGCACCGACGAGAGCAATGGCTCTGCTTGTATCTACAGGGTTTCCAAGCGCTTGAAATTTATTCCATGTATACGCCTGCGGCGTGATCCAGTCCTTAACGATCGGATAGGCCGTTACATAATAGCCGCCGTTTTCCGCCGCATACCGCGACAGATTTATAGTCGCCTCCAATACTACGTCTCCCGCCTGAAGCTGGTTTTTCAAAGACGTAATATCGAAGTACACCAGCCCGTCATACGCTTTGCTGGAGCCTATTTTGATCCTGTCTCTGGTAGAATAGTTCGAAGTGGGAGAAGACGCCGTGATATACGCATCGATCGCACTTCCGCTGAACAAAGGCTTAATTTCCGGATCGATTACAACAGGGTATGCCGCTTTCTGCAGCCACTCCATATCCGGCTCGACCATATAAATGAATGTGTTTTTATCAGCTGTATCAGGCGTATAATCGGGAAGGGGAATGTCCTCCAGAATATGCGCGATGCGATCGGCTTCAAAAAGCTCCTCATCGGATGGCCATACCGCTTCTTCATCGACGGACGGCTCAGACTCTTCATCCGTTTCATCTGTCGATTCCTCTGCGACTGTATCTTCTGTATCTTCTTCGCCGGTCGTCATCTCTGCTTCAAAATCAGAATTTTCTTCCGGCGCAGGATTTTCTTCCGGCTCTTCCGGAAGCGCATTGTCAGATTCCCGATCCTCTTCCTCGACAGATGCATCTTCCGCATCATCATCCGTTCCCTCGGTTGATTCCTCCGGAATCGTATCTGGCGCTTCAAACGGTTCATCCGACGATTCTTCCGGCAACGTTTCAGAACCGTCATTCTCGGATTCTTCGAGCGAAGGTTCAACAGAATCCTCGGACGAATTTTCTTGGGATTCCTCATCCAAAGTTTCTTCTGCGGATTCATCCGCCTGATTCTCCGCCGAATCTTCGTTGTCTCGTCCATACGCCCAAAGTATGCGATCATCCTCTTCCGAGACAACACTTTCGATTTCAACATTCTCACCGAATGCATCGCAGGCAAAGAAACCCATCGTATCCTTGTAGCTGCCGTAGATTCGGTAATAAACCGCACCTTCTCCATCCGTGAAGGAGAACAGCGCTGCTGTCATTTCTTCGTCGGTATCTTCGGGCGTATAAAAATCGGGGACAATTTCAAGTGCATTGTCTGCACTGTCCGGATCAATATTCAATCGCTCTGCGACAAAGGCCTGCCGCTGCATATCGAGTTCTGCCGCATCTGTAGACTCCGCTTGTTCTCCGTCTCGTTCGGGAATCTCATCTTCTTCATTATCCCGAAGCGTAGGAGGAAATCTCCACGCCGAAGTCCGCGCAAACGGAGAAGCCGGGACCATCGAATTTCCGGTTCCGATTATTTTTTCTTCTTCTGCAATACCTTCTCCGACGTCTGTGTTTTCTGCTGCTGCGTTTGCTTTAGCACGATCTTCTCTGGCCTTACGCTCCGCTTCGATCCACGCGGCAAACTCGGGTGCAGTCATGAGGCTGACACGAATATCTTCGCTTGCCTCACCGTCTGCATCTTCCATAGAGGGGGATCCAATACGGAAAACCGGCTCTTGTTTGTCGTTTTCAAACAAAATGCTGCCGTCTTCTTGTACAACAGGATACACGCCGTCGCACTTCAGTTCTAACTGGTATACTGTTTTTTCTGTCGGTCTTTCTTTAACCGTAATATATTCGGATAATGTATAGGACGTTAAAACGTATCGAACGCTTTCACCTGTTTCGGGATTCTCATACAGGATCGCGGAGGACAGCGTTTCGGGGAAGCGCAGCTCCATATCCTGTCGTTCATTTCCTGCCAGCTCGGCAAGAACCTCGCTTTCTTGTGAAAGGACCTGCGCTTTGCCGCCTTCCATGCGTAAAAACCGCCATGCGACAGACTGATCATTCAACGTATAGCGAACCAGCTGATCGGCGTCAAGGGAATCACCAAATTGAACATCTGCGCCTGCGACCGTGCGATACCGGGTTTCTTTATTCTTTTCATCTGTAAACGGGATTAACGTATTATCTATATCTCGCCATTTACCGTTTTCCCGCATATGAACAGGATACGGATAGAGAACGGCTTCCACCGCGCCGTCCGCTCGGAGAAAATGCTTTTCGCTTTCTCCTCGCTTGTTTTCCTCTTCTCCGATCAGCGGACTGTATGTCAGCTGCACATCTCGGGAAAAATCCGTCTTGCTTTCATATTCCTTGATGATTCGACTCGTTTCCAGTTCATCCGCTAATGCCTTTGCGGGCATGGCAACGTAGGATACAAACAGACAGATCCCCGCCAGCAGTATCCCTATTACTCTCTTTGCTGCTTTGACTTTCATCTTCTTTGTCTCCTTTTCTGT
>CAMHJE010000115.1:0-7526 GCA_946185305.1 uncultured Clostridia bacterium
TTGTTAAACTACTTTTCTTACTTAACGAATCAAAACTTCCTATATCTAAAACCGCAGTTGGTTTCATACGCCCCTCCATACAGTTAATCATATTATATCAAATGAAAAACGTTCACGCAACTGCATTTTTCCACTTTATCTTGTATCTTTTGAAAATTTTGCCACAAAACTGTTACGGAAATGCTGATTTTTTGAAAACTTTATACATGCAATTTGGGATTCCGGTTTGCAATCCAAGTCATTCCGTGTTATAGTTACAAGTATGGACAAGACGGCAACAAAACAGAAGATGACATGCAGCCGGATTTTGCTTCGGATCACACTGTCCGTGATCGGGCTTCTGCTGCTGAATCAGCTTGCTTATGCGATCATTGTTCCTTTGATCTTCTTTAATGCCAGCTACTCCGAAGATGATTACCGCTCGCTTCTTGCACAAAGCGAGCCGCGCGAGCTTGTGATCGAAACCGAAAACGGCAGCCTTTATGGCTGGGAACTCGGCAACAGCAGCGATGCCGTTCTGTTGTATTTCGGGGGAGATAACGTCGATTCAAATGCATGGCTCCGAAGCGTTTTGGATACAGCAGGCTCAAAGCCCTTCGGCAACGTCACACTGCTGACGGTGGATTATCCCACTTTCGGACGCAGCTCCGGAACCGTGAGCGAACAAAACTTTTATGAAACAGCGCAAAAACTGCACGATTACGCAAGGCAGCATTATCCGCATGCTTCGCTCTATGTGATGGGCTACAGCATGGGAACGGCGGCGGCGCTGTCGCTTGCAGACGAAGATGACGTTGCCGGGCTGCTTCTGATCGCACCGATGTATGACGGCACAAGTCTTTATTTGCCGAGGCAGAGTTTTTTACATACGGTCTTTGAGCCGACTGCGACTGTACAGATGCAGAACGACGAGTTTGCGCCGGTCTGCGCAGCGCCGACGTTGATTGTAGCAGGATATGACGACACAATGACGAAAGCTGAGGATGTGTTTGCACTTGCCGCTTTGTTCCCTCAAATGCCGAAAGTTCAGATGCTTAAGGACTGCGCACACGGCGCATACTGGCAAAGGGCGGAAACTTATTCTGCGATAACGTCCTTTCTATACGACATTGAAAAACAGATTAACGAGACAGGGGATTGAAATATGGGTACGAAATGGTTGGAACTGGCCGTCTATACGACAGATGCAGGCATTGAGCCGGTAAGCGCAGCGTTGACCGGCGCAGGGATTACCGGGCTTTCAATCGAGGAAAGTCATGAATCTGCGTTTGCGTTCTTAAAAGAGGCAGCTGTGTTTTGGGACTTTGCGGATATGGACAAGATCGGCGTTGATACGCCGTGCGTGAAAGGGTATCTTGCGGACTGTCCGGAAAACCTGGCCGTTGTGGATGCGGCAAAGGCAGCGATAGAACGGCTGAAGCACATGGAGCTTGGCTTTGATATCGGGTCGCTTGCCATGACAGTCGTAACTGTTGACGAGGAAGACTGGGCTAATAACTGGAAGAAATATTATAAGCCGCTCGATATCGGTGAGCGCCTTTTGGTGCTGCCCTCCTGGGAACCGTGTCCGGAAACGAACCGCACGGTATTAAAACTCGATCCGGGCATGGCATTCGGCACCGGCGCCCATCAAACGACCCGGATGTGTTTGGAATTTTTGGAGAAAACCGTGAAAGCGGGAGATGCAATGCTCGATCTCGGCTGCGGCAGCGGTATCCTTTCCATTGCTTCGATTCTGCTCGGCGCTTCGAACGCAAAGGCCATCGACATTGATCCGATCGCGGAAAAGATCGCTTATGAGAATGCTGCCATGAACGGAATCGGCAAGGATCGTTTTACCGTGCTGATCGGCAACATTCTTACCGATACCGGGGTTCAAAAGGCAATTCAAGGCCGATATCCGGTTATCTGTGCCAATATCGTGGCCGATGTGATCATTGCGCTCGCTCCGATGGCAAAGCCTTTATTGAAGGACGGGGGCGTCTTTATTGTTTCCGGCATCATAGATGACCGCGTGGAGGATGTAAAGACAGCGTTGCGCCAAACGGGCTTTATGATCGAAGCTCACAGCGCCGCTGAGGGATGGAATGCTTTCCTGTGCCGTTAAGCTATGCATCGCTTTTTTATCCGACAACCGATTTCCGATTGTGTAACTCTGCGCGGGGAGGACGTGAAGCACATCACCCGCGTTCTTCGCTTGCGGGAAGGAGACACAATCACACTATGCGACGGTCAAAATCATGAGTGTACGGCAACGATTGAAACCATTGCCAAGGATGCCGTAGATTGCCGATGCAGCACCCCGATGCTTTGTGAAACGGAACCCGATGTCAGGGTCACGCTGTTTCAAGGCTTGCCGAAAACCGGCAAGATGGAAACCATTATTCAAAAATGCGTGGAGCTTGGCATTGACACGGTTATACCGATGCGGACGGAATATTGTGTCGTGCAGCCGAAGGAGTCGTTCGGAGATCGCATTGAACGGTGGCAGCGTGTCGCGGAGGAAGCGGCAAAGCAATGCCGCAGAGGAATCATTCCGAAGATCGGCAATTTGGTCAAGATAACCGATATAGACATGTCTGCGTATGATCTTTGTCTTGTCGCCTATGAGAATGAGCGAAATACATCTCTCAAGGAATCCATGCGTGCATTTACCGGTACGTCCATAGCCGTTCTGATTGGACCGGAAGGCGGCTTTTCTGTCACAGAAATAGAGCAGCTCGAACAGAAAGGCGTGCAAAGCGTGTCGCTCGGCAAGCGTATTTTGCGAACGGAAACTGCCGGTATGGCGATGCTTGCCCAAATCATGTATGAGGTGGACGGATGAAGGTTGCATTCTATACACTCGGCTGCAAGGTCAATCATTATGAAACGCAGGCGATGGAAGAGCTGTTCAAAAAAGCAGGTTATGAAATCGCGCCTTTTGAAGAAACGGCGGATATCTATGTCGTGAATACATGTACCGTTACCCAGATCAGCGACAAGAAATCCCGTCAGATGCTGTCAAGAGCGCATACACAAAACCCGGACGCCCTGGTCGTTGCTGTCGGATGCTATGCCGAAACGGCACGGGAAACCGTAGCGGCGCTTCCCGGCGTGTCCATCGTGATCGGAACGGAGGGAAGAAAAGATATTGTACGCCTATGCGAACAGGCTTTGCAAGGCAAGAACGTGATGCCTGCCTATCCCAAGCCGTTTGCAAGACGTACTTTTGAGGATCTCAGCGCCACACATGACAGCCGAACGCGCGCTGTGCTGAAAATACAGGATGGCTGCAACAGCTTTTGCACGTACTGCGCTATCCCGCTTGCGCGCGGTGCGCTGCGCTCCAGGACGATGGAAAGCTGTGAACGCGAGCTTCGATCCTTAGCACAAGCCGGATATCGGGAGGTTGTACTTACCGGCATACAGCTGTCGGCATACGGCGTCGATCTGCCGGAAAAACCGGATTTATGTGATGTGATCCGCTTGGCGGACAGCATCGAGGGGATCGACCGCGTTCGTCTCGGTTCACTTGAACCACGTTCCATCAACGAGCGCTTTGTGAAAACCGCGAAAGCCTGCCCTTCGTTGTGCCATCAGTTCCACCTTTCGCTGCAAAGCGGTTCGGATACGGTTTTGCGGCGCATGAACCGTCGGTATACGACAGACGATTACAGACAGGCGGTTCGTTTGCTGCGAGAAGCCTTTGATGATACAGCAATTACGACGGATATTATTGCGGGTTTTGTCGGGGAGACGGAGGCCGAACATCAAGAAACGGTTGATTTTGTCAAAGAAATCGGATTTGCCCGCATTCATGTTTTTCCGTATTCCAAACGAAACGGCACAAAGGCCGCTTCCATGCCGGGACATTTGTCGCGTGCCGTAAAGGAGGAAAGAACGAAAGAGCTGATTGCTGTCGGCGTCGAATGTGAAACGGCGTTCGTTTCCCGCATGATCGGCAAGACGGTCGAGGTATTGATGGAGGACGATGGTTCCGGCTATACCGGAAACTACGTTCGGGTTCGCTGTAACGGCGAACCGGGCGAATTGAAACAGGTACAACTCTATGCGCAAGACGGTGTGCTTGCGTTGGGAAAATAAGCAGGAGGTTGATTATGTGTTTGTTTTGTGAAATTGCAGCGGGCAATATCCCGTCCAAGAAAGCGTATGAAGATGATTCCGTTGTGGCATTCTATGATATTGCACCGCAGGCGCCGGTTCATGTATTGATCATTCCGCGACGCCATATTGAGAGCGCGCAGGCATTGACGGATGCAGACAATACGCTGCTTTGTCACATGTTTGCGGTCGCACGCGAGCTTGCCGTTACACTCGGCGTAGCGGAGAGTGGGTATCGACTGATCACCAACGTCGGCAAGGACGCAGGGCAGAGCGTGCCGCATCTGCATTTGCATTTGATCGGCGGCAAAGAACTGAATTGGAATAATTAGTAAACTCTTATTCGATTCGGTTGCCAAATTCCGACGATTTGCATATAATAGGAGCAAATCTTGTCAAAGAGGATGGAAATTACAAACATGGCATCTTTGGATGAAGCAAAACGAATCCATTGCGTAGGCATCGGCGGCTGCAGCATGAGCGGCATCGCACGTATTCTGAATGCGCAGGGACATATCGTTTCCGGCAGCGATCGTGAACCGACGCAGTTTACCGGGAACCTTGAAAAAGAGGGAATCACAGTCTATTACGGTCACAAGGCCGAGCAGGCTGCCGGGGCCGATCTTTTGGTTTACAGCGCGGCGATCAAACCCGAAAATCCCGAACGCGTATACGCAAGGGAGCATGGCATTCCGGAAATGGAGCGCAGCGTGGCACTCGGACAGATTTCCGGTAGGTTCGATCATGTCGTAGCCGTTTCCGGCTGCCACGGAAAGACCACGATCACCTCGATGCTGGCATTTGTTAACGAACAAGCCAAGCTCGGCGCGACGCTGCATGTCGGCGGATATGTAGAGCTGATCGACGGCGGCGTTACGCTTGGCAGCAAAGATCTGTTTATCACCGAAGCCTGTGAGTATGTTCGCAGCTTTTTGACGCTTCGTCCCACTATTGCGATTGTCAATAATATCGACAACGATCATTTGGATTGCTACGGCAATATCGAGCATATCATTGCAGCGTTCGATGAATTCTGCCGTCTGGTTCCGAAGGATGGTTTGATTCTCGGCTGTACCGATGATGAAAAGGTCGCGCGTCTTTTGCCGACCCTCGACCGTCCGTATGAAACGTACGGATTGCATCGCGGCGATTTCCATGCCGACCATATCACGTACAGCGAAAAAGGCTACCCGTCATTCGATCTCGTCGATCATGAGGCAGTTGTCGGCAGAGTTTCGCTGTCGGTTCCGGGGGAACACAACATCATCAACGCGATTGCAGTCTATGCTGCGTCGAAACAGCTTGGCGTTTCCTTTGCGGATTATGCCGAAGCGTTGCATCGTTTTGTGAACACAAAGCGTCGCTTTGAACTGCTCGGTGAAAAGAACGGCGTCAAGGTCTATCATGACTACGGCCATCATCCGAATGAGATCGCAGCGACTTTGCAAGCCGCCACTCGTGTGCCGCATAAGCGTATTTTCTGCGTTTTTCAATGCAATAGCTATACACGTGCGCGAACGCTGTTCTGCGAAAATGTAACCTGCTTCCGCAATGCGGATGTCGTGCTTGTTCCGAACATCTATCCGGGACGAGAGGTCGACACCGGCATCGTGCATGCCAAAGACATGGTTGCAGGTATCAATCGCGAAACAGGGAATGCGATCTATCTTGCTACATTCGAAGAGATTTCGGATTATCTCGATGCCCATGCCATGCCCGGCGATATCGTGATCACGGTCGGCAGCGGCGATGTTTACCGTCAATCGCAAAAGCTCCTTTGATCAAACAGAATACGCATTGCAGGCGGCCTGAAAGAAGGCCGCCTTTCTCATGCTAAACATACTATGAAACGCTGTCAAATCTGTGCAGTTCCCTGGCGATTTGTTCCATAGAGCCGTGTCCGTACAGTCGCATGCATACACGTTCGGATAGCATATACAAAAACGCCGTATTGGAGGGAGTGGGGTTGCTTTCTTTCGTCGTGTACCCGATAAAGGACTCCAGCACATTATAATCCGCTCGCATCCACGCTGTTTCGATGGCGTGCCGCATTGCGTGCTCGACGATACTGATATTGGTATTCGTGATTTCGGCAAGTTTTGCATACAGCTCTGTCATCATTTTCATATCGGCGCCGTACGGTTGATGCAGAATGTATTCAGCGCCTAATCGCAGCATTTCAAAGCCCTGCAGGTGAGGAGATACGCCAAGCTTTAGCAAAGCTTCCGAGCAGATTCGATCCAACAGCCGATCATTACGAACAGGATCCATGGATTCTTCCAGCATCGTGCTGATGCGGGAAAGTATCATTTCCAGCGCAATCGGCTGCTGAAAACAATCGCAAACAGCGGCTGGAATCGGAAATGGAAGGATTCGGTCAGTCAGCAAGAACAGATGGAACGGTCTTTCGAGCGGCAATGCCAATAAAGCGTGCAGAAATGATAACGCTGCATCGTCACTTTCAGATATGCAATATAACACAGCGTCCGGATTTTTCCGGAACACATACTCAATAAAAGCGAACGGATCGCAAAATGTGTGCGTATCCGTAAATCCGTACAAAGCACGCATAGCAGAAGGGAAAGAAAACTCTGCTTGTGAAAATACAGTCAATGAACGTTGCATGGCCCCTCCAAAATCCTGCCTGTATATCTTATTTTCTCATGTTTTGAAGAAAAAGCAATGTCGAAAATGTTACAAGCGTCGTAAATAAATCGGATATTTGATGAACGAAAAAGCAGAAAGGCAAAAAACACCTTTCTGCTCTCATGATGTAATGTATTTTATTCTAAGCGATACGTACCGTCTGCGGTACAAAGAACGGAGCGTGTAAAGAACGTCTTACAGGCATCGATCATGTAAGCCGAATCCCTTGTTCCGGCAGTCTCATAGGAAGAATGCATGGCGAGCTGCGCAAGACCGATATCCACGGCATTCATGGAAACGCGCGCCGAAGCAATACTGCCGAGCGTCGATCCGCCACGGATGTCGCTCCGGTTGGCAAAATGTTGTACCGGTACATTTGCCTGTCGGCAGATTTCCGTGAACAACGCTTCGGACACGGCATCGGTTGTGTACTTTTGATTTGCGTTATGCTTGATCACTACACCTGCATTCATGTGCGGCGCATTCTGCTTGTCCGAGAGTTCGGGATGGTTCGGATGCATTGCATGCGCATTGTCGCAGGAAAGCAGCAGGGAGGAGGGCAGCAGGGAAGCCAGACTGACACCGTAATGGGCGGCAATAGCTTCGAGCGTATTGCGCAGCAGATCGCTCGCCGCACCCTGCTTTGTAGAACTGCCGACCTCTTCGTTGTCAAAGATCGCACAAATCGGAATACTTCCGGATGTTTCTTCGGCTTCTAAAAATGCCGTTAGCGTGGTAAACGCGCATTGCTGATCGTCTATGCGCGGCGCAGCAAA
>CAMHJE010000116.1:0-7493 GCA_946185305.1 uncultured Clostridia bacterium
TTCGTCGATCAGCACAGCCTTGATACGCGTCGAGCCAAGCTCGATGCCGAGTGCGGTTTTGTTAAAATCCATAGTCCACCCCTTGCAACGTATTTTGTTGTCTTTATTATACGGAACCCCGCCCGCTTACGCAAGCGGTTTTCCTGCGATTTTCACCAATTCCCTGCGGTCGGCTCATTCGCCTTTTCCCGGTCGAGGCCGCGCAGCACGGAGATCGCCATCGGCAGCGCGAGCGCAAACGCGAACACGTCGGACACGGACTGCGCCATCTGCACGCCGAGCGCGCCCATAAAAGTGGGCAGCAGCAGCACCGCCGGGATGAAGAACAGCCCCTGCCGCGCCGCCGCGAGGATCGACGCCTGCACGGTCTTGCCCATCGTCTGCGTCATCATGTTGGCGATCATCACGACGCCGCCGAGCGAGAACGTCACGCATTGGATGCGCATGGCCGTCGTGCCGAACGCAATGACCTCCGGGTCGTCGCGGAAGATCGCCACGATGCGCGGCGCGAACGCAAACCCGATGGCGGACAGCACGACAAGCCCCGCCGTCGCGGTCAGCACCGTGAACCGAAACGCCTTTTTCACGCGGTCATACAGTCCCGCACCGTAATTGAACCCGCAGACCGGCTGAAAGCCCTGTCCGAACCCGATCAAGGCCGACAGCGCCATGCCCATTGCGCGGGAAACGACGCTCATTGCCGCAATGGCCGCGTCACCGTAAACGCCCGCCGACAGGTTCAGGCAGATCGTGGCGACGGACATCAGCCCCTGCCGCAGCAGCGACGGGAACCCGCCCTTCCACACCTGCGCAAAGATCGCCCCTGTGAAGCGGATGTTTTTGAAATGCAGATGCACGTTGCCGGGGCGCGTGGTGCCGACGACGAGCAGAATGAACGAAACAAGCTGACTGATGATCGTCGCAATCGCCGCGCCCTGCACGCCGAGGCCGAGCCCGAAGATCAGCAGCGGGTCGAGCGCGATATTCAGCACCGCGCCGGTCGCAATGCCGATCATGGCATAGAGCGCGCTGCCTTGGAACCGCAGCTGATTGTTCAGCGTGAACGACGCCATCATATACGGCGCGCCGATCAGGATGAACCGCAGATAATCGCACGCGTAGGGCAGGATCGTCGGCGTCGAGCCGAGCAGCAGGCAGATCGGCTCCAAAAAGATCTGCCCGATCACCAGCACGACAAGCCCCGCCGTAAACGACATGGCCGCGCCGCTGGCCGCCATGATCGCCGCGTCGTCGGTCTGATGCTTGCCGAGCTGCCGCGAAATATAGTTGCCGGAGCCTTGCCCGAAAAAGAAGCCGAGCGCCTGCATGACCGTCATCAGGCTGAACGAAACGCCGATGGCGCCGGTCGCGCTGTTGGAATGCAGCTGCCCGACAAAGAACGTGTCCGCCATATTGTACAGCGCCGTCACCATCATCGCCACGATGGTCGGCACCGCCATTTCCGTAATCAGCCGCCCGACCGGCTCGGTCGTCATGCGGATGAATTTTTCTTCCTGCTTGTTGTTCACGTTTCCCCTCGTCCGTTCCTCTGTCCTATCCTATGCGGCTTCGATACCGTTCAGCCCCGCCGCGCGTCCCGCAAAGGCTTTTCCCAGTCGATCCTCCCGCCGAGCGTCTGCGCAAGCGCGTCGGCGTTTTCCTGCAGATCGTTCAGCAGCGCCGCCTCGCGCTTTTTCGAGCGCCGCCCCGCCGCGCGGTAGATTTCGCTTTCGGCGTACGCATCATACGACACCGCAAAGTCCTCGTCGTCCGCGTGCGGAAAAAAGCTGACCGAAACGGAATAGGCGATCTCCCCGGCCGCGCTGTCGCTCGTCAGCTTGACCGAAGCGCCCCGGCGCAAAACGCCGTGACAGACACATTCGCCCGCAAAATATTGCTGAAACACATCCACCGTCATTCCGTTTTCCCTCCGTACAGCGCATCAAACCGTTCGCGCGTGATGCCGAACAGCAAAAACCCGTCCCGCTCGCCGAGCGGCACAAAGCCGACCTTTTCCAGTACGCGCTGACTGCGCTTGTTTTGCGGCAGCGTGTCCGCATACACGGTGCGCATTCCGAGCGCCCCGAATGCCAAGGTCAGCGCAAGCTGCTCCGCGCGCGTGCCGAAGCCGCGCCCCTTTACGCCGTCGTGCGCAAGGCAAATCCCAAGCTCGCACGTTCTGTCCGCGGGGTCGATGGCCTTTAAGACAAGCTCGCCCACCGGCTCGCTGCCGAGGTATACCGTAAAATACCGGCGGTCGGTGCGCAGGCGGTTGTGCCTAAACGTAGCCGCAACGGCATCGGCGTCGTACACATACGGCCGGAACGCGGCGGGATCGGCAAACAGCATCGGGTCCTGCACAAGCCTTCGGCAATAGGCGTCGTAGCTTTCGAGCGTCTGCGATTGCAGCGTGATATCCTCCGCCGTCGGCACCGCAGTATCGTCCGGCGCGGTCAGCCGCTTTTCCATCCAGATCATGTCGTACCACCGCCCGAACTTATACCCGCAGGCATGAAAATGCCCGACGGTGTGGTAGCCGAGGTGCGCATGAAACCGCGCGCTGTGGTCGGTGAGGTATTCGTCCGGCACGGTCGGCACGCCGATGCACGCATACAGGTTGCGAATGTCCTGCAAAACGAGCGCCGTTTCCAAGGCTTCATACAGCGCCCGCCCCAGGCCGCGCCCGCGCGCGTTCGGGTCAAGGTAGATCGAAACCTCGGCGGAATACCGGTAGGCCTCCCGCCCGACGAACGGCCCCGCGTACGCATAGCCCATCACGCGCCCGTTTTCGCACACGACCAAAAACGGATACGCCCTTTGCACGCGCTCGACCTTCTCGGCAAATTCGAGCGCGGAGGGCGCATCGTAATCGAACGTGACGGCGGTGTGCGCCACGTAATAGGCATAGATTTCGGCAAGCCGCGCGGCGTCGAACGCATCGGCGCGGCGGACGGTCACGGTGTACGGCATAGCGTTTTTCCTTTCCCGTTTAGTATACCGCCGATGACGGTCTTTCGTCAAGGCAGGGTTTTCTGGATACGAAAAAGGACTTCCCTTTTGGGAAGTCCTTTCTGTGGTTTCGATTACTCGATGATGCTCGCCACAACGCCGGAAGCAACCGTGCGGCCGCCTTCGCGGATAGCGAAGCGGAGACCCTGCTCCATAGCGATCGGCGTGATCAGCGTGATTTCCATGCGGATGTTGTCACCCGGCATAACCATCTCAACGCCCTCCGGCAGCTTGATCGTGCCGGTAACGTCGGTGGTACGGAAATAGAACTGCGGACGGTAGCCGGAGAAGAACGGCGTATGACGGCCGCCTTCTTCCTTCGTCAGCACGTACACCTCAGAGATGAAATGCGTGTGCGGATGAATCGTACCGGGCTTCGCCAGAACCTGGCCGCGCTCGATCTCGTTGCGCTGTATACCACGCAGCAGCAGACCGATGTTGTCGCCCGCGATCGCCTGATCCAGCAGCTTACGGAACATTTCAACACCCGTTACGACGGTGGTGCGCTTCTCTTCCTTCAGACCGACGATCTCAACGGTATCGGACACCTTGACGGTACCACGCTCGACACGGCCCGTTGCCACGGTGCCGCGGCCGGTGATCGAGAACACGTCCTCGACCGGGAGCAGGAACGGCTTGTCCGACGCGCGCACCGGCGTCGGGATATAGGTGTCAACTGCATCCATCAGCTCGAAGATGCACTGGCATGCCGGGGTTTCCTTCGCAATTGCGCCGTTGGTCAGCGCTTCCAGCGCCAGCAGAGCGGAACCGCGGATGATCGGGATATCGTCGCCCGGGAAGTCGTAGCTGGAGAGCAGCTCACGGATTTCCATTTCAACGAGCTCAAGCAGTTCGTCGTCGTCTACCTGATCGACCTTGTTCATGAAGACGATGATGTAAGGAACGCCGACCTGACGGGCGAGCAGGATGTGCTCACGGGTCTGGGGCATCGGGCCGTCGGCCGCGGATACGACGAGGATTGCGCCGTCCATCTGCGCTGCGCCCGTGATCATGTTCTTAACATAGTCAGCGTGGCCCGGGCAGTCTACGTGCGCATAGTGGCGGGTTGCGGTCTCATACTCGACGTGTGCCGTGTTGATCGTGATGCCGCGCGCCTTCTCTTCCGGCGCCTTGTCGATTTCGTCATAACGCATAGCGGTCGCCTGGCCGTTCTGGGACAGGGCCATCGTGATTGCCGCCGTCAGCGTCGTCTTGCCGTGGTCTACGTGTCCGATCGTGCCGATGTTGACATGCGGCTTCGTGCGTTCAAACTTTTGCTTTGCCATTACTTTTCTCCTTATGAAAAATTGTTTTTATTTGTTTTTAGTTCTTTCTATCAGAAGCGATAGTTATACTTGCCGAGGATCTTCTCCTGGATCGCCTCGGAAACGCGCTCATAATGCGCAAACTGCATCGTGAACACGCCGCGTCCCTGCGTTCTCGAACGCAGATCGGTCGCATATCCGAACATCTCGGACAGCGGGCAGATCGCACGGACGGTTGTGCCGCCGGCGCTCGTTTCCATGCCGTTGACCTTGCCGCGCTTGGCGGTGAGGTTGCCGACGATATCGCCGAGGTACTCGTCCGGAACGAACACCTCCACGTCCATCATCGGCTCGAGCAGCACACCGTTCGCCTTGGTCAAGCCGTCCTTCACGGACAGGGAGCCTGCGATCTTGAAGGCGATATCGCTCGAATCGACCTCGTGATAGGAGCCGTCCACCAGCGTTGCCTTAATGTCGATCAGCTCATAGCCGCCCAGCGGGCCGCTCTGCAAGGCTTCGCGGATACCGGCATCGACGGCGGGGATGTACTCCTTCGGAACGACGCCGCCGACGATCTTGCTCTCGAACGTATACCCTGCGCCGGGCTCGTTCGGCTCGAATTCGACGATGACGTGCGCATACTGGCCGTGACCGCCGGTCTGACGGACATAGCGCGTTTCGTGGCGCACGGGCTTTGCAATCGTTTCCTTATAGCTGACCTGCGGCTTGCCGACGGTGGCTTCCACGCGGAACTCGCGGATCAGACGATCCACGATGATTTCCAAGTGCAGCTCGCCCATACCGGCGATAATGGTCTGGCCCGTTTCCTGATCCGTATAGGTGCGGAACGTCGGGTCCTCCTCGCTCAGCTTCTGGAGCGCAGCCATCATTTTTTCCTGCCCGGCCTTGGTCTTCGGCTCGATGGCAACCTGGATCACGGGCGTCGGGAACACCATGCTCTCCAGAAGCATCTGGTGATTCTCGGTCGTCAGCGTTTCGCCGGTCGTGGTTTCCCGAAGGCCGACCAAAGCGCAGATATCGCCCGCGTGGGCTTCCTCGACTTCGGTGCGCGTATTGGCGTGCATCAAGAGGATCTTGCTGACGCGCTCGCGCTTCTGCTTGTTGACGTTGTACACATACGTACCGGCCTTGAGCGTACCGCTGTATACGCGGATGAACGCCAGCTTGCCGTAAGGATCCGCGACGATCTTAAACGCCAGCGCCGCAAACGGTGCGGCATCGTCGGGATGCGCCTCGATCTCGCCCTCGCCGTAGCGATCCGTGCCCTTCGCCGGGGGAACGTCCAGCGGCGACGGCAGGAAATCGACGATTGCGTTCAGCAGCGGCTGCACGCCCTTGTTGCGGTAGGAAGTGCCGCAGCACACCGGGACGGCGTGGATGGCGATGGTCGCCTTGCGGATGCAGGCGATCAGCTCCTCGTTGGTCGGTTCTTCGCCTTCGAGGTACTTCTCCATCACGGCCTCGTCCTCTTCGACGACCTGCTCGATCAGGTTTGCGCGGTATTCCTCGGCCTTTTCGAGCAGCTCCGCCGGGATATCCTCCTCGCGGATGTCGGTGCCGTCGTCGTTATAGTAGACCTCTGCACGCATGGTGACAAGGTCGATGATGCCGCGGAAATCGGCTTCGGAGCCGATCGGCAGCTGCACGGGAACGGGGTTCGCGTGCAGCCGGTCGCGCATCATGTCCAGAACGCGGAAGAAATCCGCGCCCGTAATGTCCATCTTATTGACGTACGCAATACACGGGACACCGTACTTCATGGCCTGCCGCCAGACCGTTTCGGACTGGGGCTCCACGCCGCCCTTGGCACAGAACACCGCGACAGCACCGTCCAGCACGCGGAGCGAACGCTCCACCTCGACCGTGAAATCCACGTGGCCGGGGGTGTCGATGATGTTGATGCGATGGCCGCGCCAGTAGGCTGTGGTGGCAGCGGACGCGATCGTGATGCCGCGCTCCTGCTCCTGCACCATAAAGTCCATCGTCGCCGCGCCTTCGTGAACCTCGCCGACCTTGTGGATCTTGCCCGTGTAGAACAGGATACGCTCGGTCGTCGTGGTCTTGCCGGCATCGATGTGCGCCATGATGCCGATATTGCGCGTCAATGCAAGTGCCGTGTCCCGCATTACCAGCGATAGTGGGCGAACGCCTTGTTGGCTTCGGCCATGCGGTGGGTGTCTTCCTTCTTCTTGACGGCGTTGCCCTGCTCGTTGCAGGCGTCTAAGATTTCACCGGCAAGACGCTCGGCCATCGTACGCTCGCTGCGAGCGCGCGCAAAGCTGACGAGCCAACGCAGACCCAGGGTCTGACGACGATCCGCACGGATCTCGATCGGGACCTGATAGGTCGAACCGCCGACGCGGCGCGCCTTGACTTCGAGCACCGGCATGATGTTGTTCATGGCCTGCTCGAACGCTTCGAGAGCGTCCTTGCCGCTCTTTTCGGCGATCATATCGAACGCATCGTAAACGGCCTTCTGCGCGACGCCGCGCTTGCCGTCCAGCATGACCTGGTTGATGAGCTTGGTGACAACCGTGCTCTTATAGATCGGGTCCTGCAAAACTTCTCTCTTGGGAATAAAACCACGTCTCGGCATAGATTATTTACCTCCCTTCGGACGCTTCGCACCGTAGAGCGAACGGCTCTGCTTGCGGTTGGCGACGCCTGCGGTATCCAGAGCACCGCGGATGATGTGGTAACGGACGCCCGGTAGGTCCTTGACACGGCCGCCGCGGATCAGCACGACGGAGTGCTCCTGCAGGTTGTGGCCGATGCCCGGGATGTAAGCGGTACCTTCGAGACCGTCGGTCAGACGGACACGGGCGATTTTACGAAGAGCCGAGTTCGGCTTTTTCGGGGTCATGGTACGAACAGCGGTGCAGACGCCGCGGCGCTGCGGGCACTGCTTCAGAATAGGCGCGGTGGACTTGTATTCCACTTGCTGTCTGCCTTTACGAACCAACTGGTTTTTGGTCGGCATGCAATGATTTCCTCCTGCGAAATAATGATGATAAAAATTGTATATGTATCTTTCAATCCCTCTGCAACCCATGTAGAGGATATTGTCCAACATCGGGCGTTTTCCGGAAAAACGCAAAAACCGGCATGGAAAGGCCCATGCACCGCCAAATCAATATTTTAACAGTCTGTAACGTTTTTGTCAATCGAAATTTCCCTGTTTTCGGGGATTTTACCGGG
>CAMHJE010000117.1:0-7460 GCA_946185305.1 uncultured Clostridia bacterium
CAGCTCCTCCTGTCCGTTCTCCAATTCGGTTCGCGCGTTTTCAAGTTCCTCGCGTCCCTCCGCGATCTTCTTGCGCGCCTCCTCCAGCTCGTTGAACCCCTCCTGCGCCTTTTCGTCGATGGAGCCGTACAGGATCCGGTTCAGCTCGTCGATCTTTTCGGTATTGAGCTCGATCTCGATTTCTTCCGTGATGATGCCGGTCTTGCCGACAGAGGCGACGCCGTTGGTGCCCTCCAGCTTCGGCGCAAGCGTGTCGGAAACGAAGCTCGACAGCGTGATCGGGTCCATGTCCCGATAGGATACGGCGGCCACGACTGTGGGGATGAGGTCGGTGGACAGCTCTAAAATCGTCGGCGTTCCGACCGTGTCCGGCCATTCGCCCTTGAGCTGTGTCACGACCTGCTCGATATCGAGCATTGCGCGGTCGATGTTCGCCCCGTCGTCGAACGTGAGAAAGACCGTCGAATAGTTTTCCGAGCTTGTCGAGCTGATCTCGCTGAGATCGTCGAGCGCAGCAAGGTTCTGTTCAAGCGGCTTGGTGACCGTCTGCTCGACCTCCTCCGGCGCCGCGCCGATATATGTGGTGAACAGTACGATATAGGGGAAGCTCATTTCGGGCAGCAGGTCCGGCGTCATGCGCGTGACGGAGACCGTGCCGAGCACGATCACAAGGATGACCGCCACCAATACGGTGAACGGTTTTTTGACGCTGTATTTGGAAATCATGGATTCTCCGAGCCGCAATACGGCAATTTATAAATATGATAGAATCAGTATACCATAAAACATCCCCGTCTGTTGTGACGGGGATGTGAAAATATGCTTATTTTACGCGTTTTTTTCGAGCAATACCGCCTCGGCGAAGCCCTCCATGCCGTCACGGTCGGACGGTGTGACGGACGGGATATCGAGTCGTTTCATCAGCGCGCGCAGGATCGTGCCGCCCTGCAGGATCACGCTGTACCGCTTATGCAGAAGCGGATGCTCCTTTCGCTTCTCGCCCATGGCGTAGAGTGTTTCGAGCAGCGTTTCCAGAATGGCCGGCGTGATCGACGCGTTTTTCAGCGCCGCGCCGTCGTAGCGCGTTTGGCCGAGCAGCAGCGCGCCGAGCGTGGTGATCGTGCCGCCGACACCGGTGACCGGCAGTTCAACCGGGTTTTTCGCAGGCAGATACAGGTCGAGCCACGGTTCCAAAAACGCAAGCAGCCGCCGGGGCGTGCCCTCCGGCATCCGGTCGGCAAAGCGGACGCAGCCGATCGGCGCGGAAAACGCGTTCGCCGCGGTGCATAGCTGAAAGCTGCCGCCGCCGATATCGAGCAGGGTGCCTTCCCCACCCGCCGCGCCGCGATACGCCATCGCGGCTTCCTTCTTGCCGGAAAGGATCGTCACCGGAAACCCGCCAAGCAGCGATAAAAATGCGTCGCGGTTGCTCGCCTCCCGAAGCGCGCTCGTCGCATAGGCATACACCGGGATCTCGCTTTTTTTCGCCCGGTCTGCAAAGGCCAGCACCGCTTCGGCGGTGCGGCGCATCGGTTCCGGCTGCAGCGCGCGATCCGCGGCCTGTCCTTCGGCAAGGCGCGTGGTGCAAAGGGTCTTGCCGAGCGAGGTGACGGCGGCGCCGTCCGTCACGGCCTCCATATAGCGGACGGAATTGCTGCCGATGTCGATCACGGCGATCCGGTTCATTCGTTCCCTCCGTTGAAGTTCCGATCCTCGATCAGCGTATCTTCTTTATAGTGCCAGCCGTATTTGGCAAGCCCCTGCTGAATCTTGTATTCATCGGTGCGCATATAATCGAGGTTGCGGCGTTCCTGTTCGTATTCGTATTTGATCTCCTGCAGCTGCTGCTGCTTATCAGCCAGCTCCTCCTGCGCGTTGTGGATGCGGATGCGCTGCGGAATGATCATCATGGCAAGCGCAGCCAAGCACACCAGCACCAGAATCAACAAATACGTCGGCTTCAGGTGGATGGTGCGGATCTGTGTGCGCTTTTGTCCATTCGTTTCCATGCCATACAGTATAGCAGAAAACGCGCTGCTTGGGAACCTCCCAATTATGGTTTTTTTGCAAGTTTTCGGAAAAACAGCGGATAAAACGCCCACGCCGTCACGGCCGTTCCGGCGGCGTAGCTGAGTACGTAAAACAGCCGCATGTCGCCGTTCGACGCAAGCAGCGTTCCCAAAAGCAGCAAGCCCGCTCCCGCAAGGACGATCCCGATATCCGCCGCCGTCCCCGCCGCCGTGCCGTATCGCGCCCGCAGCAGCGTCGCAATGTCGAACAAAATCCCGGTCGGAATGCCGAGCACGAACAGCAGCGCGGCCTCATAGCCCTGTGCGAATACGTCGATCATTTGCGGTTGAACAGACGGAAACGCCTCTGCGGCGGCTGTTCGTATTCAAGCGAAAGGATTTCGCCCTCCAAAAGCACCTGTCCGCTGTCCGGATCGAGCTTGCCGAGCTTCATGCCCCTGCCCCAGATCGTCAGCGTCCCCTCCTCGGTCAACAGCGTCGTTTCCTCCTCGTGAAAGTCCTCGATCTCCGTCACGCCCGTGAGCTTCACGCGGCGCCGATCCTCGATCATAATGCTGTGCGGCCCGCCTGCATACGGGATTGCGTCCTGTCTCTTTTCCATGTCTGCACCCTCCTAAAGCATCGTATGCGCAAGGCCCCTGCGAAAATGCACAAAAGCGCGGATTTCATGACTTGTTTTGTGCTTTGCCTTGACAAAAAATCGTTTTCGGCCTACAATACCAATATCCGATATATCCTATTCCCTTTCGGTATATGCCTTTTATATATGTGAAAAAGGCCGTCTATCATCCATCCCAATATCGAAATTCCCGTCGGAGGATACTTTGTGGAACAGAATACCTATACGCTTTTGACGCTCCCGCAGCTTCGTTCTCTTGCCAAGGAACGCGGCATTGCTGCCGTAACGACCAAGCGCAAGGATGAGCTGATCAAGCTGCTCCTGTCGCTCGACGAAGGCGACGCGTCCGCCGGTGCGCCCAAAAAACGCGGGCGCAAGCCCAAGGCACAGCCGGTCGAGCCCGCGCCGCAAGCGCCGGAGTCCGAAAAGCCTGCGCCGGAGGCCGAGCAGCCGGAGAACGCACCCGAAGCCGCCGCGGAAGCGCCCGCACGTTCGCGCCGCGGTCGCCCCGCACGCACGCCGAAGGAGAACCGCCGCGCGCCGAAGGCCGAGGCCGAGCCGCAGGAGAGCGAGACGATCGCAAAAGCCCCTGCCGAAACGCCCAAGGCAGAAGTCGCTGTGCCGGAAGAAACGGTCGCGCCTGCCCCTATAGAAGCGGCGCAGAGCGAACCCGAACCGGCAACCGAGGCCGCTTTCGCCGAGACACAGCAGAGTGAAGGGCCTGCCGAAAGCGACGAGCGCGACGAGAACCGCTATGACCGGCGCGGCGGTCGCTATACGCCGTACAACGGGCGGCAGAATTACCGCGAACGCAACGGACAGCGGCGGCCGTATGAGAGAAATGAGAGCCGTACCGACGCCCGCCGTGACGACGCCGCGCATGAGAGCGTACGTGAATCGAACAAGGCCGCGATCAACGAGCTTTTGCAGGGCGACGATTGCCGCCGCGCCGCGGGCGTATTGGAGATCATGGAAGGCTATGGATTCCTCCGCGTGTCCAACTACTTCTCCGGCCCGAACGACGTGTATGTGTCGATTGCGCAGATTCGCCGCTTCGGGTTGAAGCAGGGCGACTTTGTCGAGGGACGCACGCGTCCGCGCCGGGAGGGCGACAAATACGATGCGCTGCTGTACATCGACCGCGTGAACGACACCGATCCGGAGGAGATCGTTTCGCGCCCGAACTATGAGGATCTGACGCCGATTTTCCCGAACGAGCGGTACACGCTTGAAACGCCGGGCAAGCTGAACGACCTGTCCGTTCGCGTGATCGACCTGATCGCTCCCATCGGCAAAGGGCAGCGTGCGATGATCGTGTCGCAGCCCAAGGCCGGCAAAACGACGCTGTTAAAGCAGATTGCCAACGGTATTTCGGAGAATTACCCCGATTCGCATTTGATCGTGCTGCTGATCGACGAGCGCCCGGAGGAAGTCACCGACATGCGCCGCTGCATCAAGGGCGAGGTCGTCGCTTCGACATTCGACGAGCTGCCCGAGCACCACACGCGGATCGCGGAAATGGTGCAGGAGCGCGCGATGCGCCTTGTGGAGCAGGGACGCGACGTGGTGATCCTGCTCGATTCGCTGACGCGGCTGACCCGCGCCTATAACCTTGTGATTCCCCCGACCGGGCGCACGCTGTCCGGCGGCATGGATCCGGGCGCGCTGCATAAGCCGAAACGGTTCTTCGGCGCGGCGCGCAATATCGAGAACGGCGGCAGTCTGACCGTGATCGCAACCGCGCTTGTCGAAACCGGCAGCCGTCTTGACGACATCGTCTACGAAGAATTCAAGGGCACCGGCAATATGGAAATCCACCTCGACCGGCGGCTTGCCGAAAAGCGTGTGTTCCCCGCCATCGACATTTATAAATCCGGCACGCGGCGCGAGGATCTGCTGCTGAGTAAGCAGGAGCTGGACGGCGTCTATAAGCTGCGGCGCGTGATGGCCGGCGGCGGCGCGGCGGCGGAGGTCACGGAGAGCGTGATCGGAATGCTGCAAAAGACGACCAACAATGAGGACTTTCTCGTCCGTCTCGGGGACTGGATCCGCATTTATGAAAAGCAGGGCTATTCGCAGAGCCAGAACCGGTATGGGCAGTAAGATACGTCGAAAAATTCCTTGTAAAACCGAAAAATTATGCTTGCTTTTTCGGGCGGGGCTTGGTATAATAGCCGACGGTAGTGCATTACACGACGAAGGAGTGATAATACATGAAGAAAGATATTCATCCGTCTTACGGCGAAGCGGTTGTCCGCTGTGCGTGCGGCGAGACCTTCCTGACGGGCTCCACCAAGGGCGAGCTCAAGGTCGAAATCTGCAGCAAGTGCCATCCGTTCTATACCGGCCGTCAGAAGCTGGTAGACAGCGGCGGAAGAGTCGCTTCAAGAAGCGTTACGGTCTGTAAGAACGGCTCTTATAACGTCCCCCATAAACCAATCGAACCGGGTCACTACCGACCCGGTTCTTCTTTTTGCATAGTAAAACCCGCCTCCGGCGCTGTGCCGTTGGGCGGGTTTGTCTTTTCAGTTATTGTCCGACGAGAACGAAACGGAGGACGAATTGTTCTCCCGATCCTTGATCATATGCTGCAGGGTGATGAGAATCGCCACGACGGTCTTTTCCGCTTCGGGGCGGTAGATGTCCACGCAATACTTATCGTGCAGGGAAAACATCTTCTGCCCGATCACTGCGATCACGCTGCCGTCCGCATCGTACAGCTGGAAGTTCAGTCCCAGGATATTGCCGCGCAGCTGCCAGCCGAGGCCCTCGATATTGGTAATGTCCTTCACCAGATGGAACAGCTCGTTGGACAGCTGGAACGCCGTGCCGTCCGCCATTGTGATAAAGTGGCGCTCGTGCAGCGTGAAGAACTTTTTCTCGATGTGCGCGACCTGCTTGCCCTCTGCATCGACAACGTCGGTCTTATCGTGCAGGGACGGGAACTTTGTGCTTGCCTGATACACGACCTGCTCGTTTGCGTCGGTAATGTCGATCCTGTGGTGCAGCGTCATGACCTTCGAGGTCGTGAACAGCGACCGCGCCGGTTCCCCGTACTCCGCCACGTTATTGACATTGGCCTGCTCGCCCGCCTCACGGAAGCGATGATGCTTGGATAAAATACCCATAATACTCCTCCTGTATTTGCCCTGCGGCAGAATATACTGTTATTATGGCACGGTTCGCCGCGCCCGTCAAGCGGTAAATGCGACGAAAGCTTCGTCCTTTTCCGTGCGCTGCAGATCATGCAGCATTTCTTTCAGCTTGCGGTTCGCTCCCTCCGCATCGTTGCGCTGCAAATGCCCCTGCACGGAATCGTCGTTGTATAGGATCTTCGTGAACCACAGGCTGTCATACAGCACATAGATCGTCCATGCGGCGGCGCATTCGGCATCGGACAGCGCGCGCACAGAGCGATAGCCGCGAATGAATGCTCGGAAAAGCTGCTGCGGAACCTCCGGAGGCGTACCCTCCGGCAGATCCATTTCGTAAGCGGTGAGCAGTCCCTCAAGCACCAAGTCCGAAACAAGCGTCTCGTCGCCCGCATTGTTGAAGTCGAACACAATCAGTTCATCACCCGTATCGACAAGGTTATTGATCGAAATGTCGCCTTGCGTCGCGGCGCGCGGCAGCCCTTCCCATACGGTGCGAAGTTCGCACATCTTCTGTTCGTACAGCGCTCGGATCGCCGCAAAAACGTCCTTATCGATCTGCTCGTCCTCGGCAAGCCGACACAGACCGTCGAACGCGTTGACATCGTTTTTGACTGCCGCGCCGAACAGCGTCCCGCGACCGATCATAAAGCCGCTCTGCACCGATACCGTATGGATCTTGGCAAGCAGCGCACCGATGCGAAAGCTTAACGACTCGGTGATTGTCGTAATCTCATTGCCGCACCAATCCTCCGCCGTCGCGCATATTTCGCCGAAGGCCATCGGTAAAACGATACAATACGAGCCCTCGGCCCGGTACCGGCGGGGCGTGGCTATGCCGTTCTCCCGGAGCATCTCGGCATAGGCGCTTTGGCACTCGAGCTTATCACGCTCGGCCTCTATGGTTCCGTCGTCCTCCCGCACGAGCTTGACGACGACGTGCCGCCCGTCACGCAGCGTGACGCCGGTGATGAATTTGTGATACCCCTCCTCGTCGGCGACAAGGTACGGATGAAGTGTCTCAACTTCGGCGTCAGGCAAAAAGCGATGCAAGGCAAACAGCGTCGTCTGCTGTTGTTCGACGTTCAGTTCATTCATCAATGTTTCTTTTCGAGCTTCTTTTTGTTGCCCTTGTGGTCCATGATATAGGTATTGTCGAGCTGCGATTGCAGGCTTTGCCGGAACTCTGCAATATACGCTTTACGGAGCGTGTCGCGCTCGTCATGCTCCTCGGGCGTGAGGCCTTCCTCGGTTTTGGCCTTGCGGGCCAGCTCGTTGATGCGGTCGATGTGCTGCTGTTTCATTCTCTCTCCTCCTGTTTGCTCCATTATACCCGATTTTAGGGATTTGTAAAGGGCAGCTGTTCACAGATTGTTAACGGCAAAGTTACAGGAAAGGGGGGTGCGGTACGATTGACACATATTGTCGATTCCTCTATAATAATACTGATTTACCATAACCCTACAATGTGATGATCGGAGCTTTACGATCCATGAAAAAATTACTTTGCGGGATGCTCGTCGGAATTCTGACGGTTTCCCCGCTGCTCGGCTGCGCCGGCGAAGCGCAGGCGCGTCCTGCGGCGGCTGCCGTTTCCACGACGGTCGCAATTACGCCGATGCCGACCGATACGCCGATCTTCAGCGGGGAGGGAATGGC
>CAMHJE010000118.1:0-7414 GCA_946185305.1 uncultured Clostridia bacterium
GACAGATCGTCATAGACCGACGCCGCGCAGTCCTCCGAAAAATCCCGGATCGCCTGCTCGCTGTATGCCGTGTGCGCGCCAAGATATGCGGCAAAGCCCTCTGTGGGATAGGGCGGAAGGGCAAGCGTGTCAGTCGTGGCGTCGTCAAACAGCGCGTCGATCAGCGCATCGGTATACGCGGCAATGTCCTCGTCGGTCACCACGTCGTTCAGCGCGCCCTCGTCGAGCCCGTACAGGATCGCCACGTGGTCGAGGTTCTCCCCGATGCGCGTGCGCAGCTCGGCGCAGTAGGCGGGCGTTACGGCGAACGCTTTATAGAACGCCGGGTTCAGCACGACAAGGCGCAGCAGCGAGGTGCCGAGCAGCAGCGCGGTCGAGAAGCAGAGCAGCAGGCACAGCACGACGGTGCCGACGGCTTTTCCAAACTTCATTTGGCCACCTCCGTTCCTTCGCGGAGCCTGCAGCACAGCACGCAGCGTTCGGTGCGGCGCTCGCCGTTGTTGTCGCGCGGGTAGCAGGAATAGAGGATCAGATCGTAGTCGCTCGACGCGTCCATATACCATCGGTCGGTGCCGTTCACGCCGGGCACGACCTTGACGACCTCATAGCGGTACGGGCCGTAGCTCGTTTCGAGCAGGACGCCTGCGCCCTCCGGCGTGGTCTCCAGCTCGGCAAAATGCCGCGTGACGTGCGCGGACAGGATCGTACAGCCGCGCTCGCCGGGGAACGCGGACGAAAAGGACATGCCCGCGCCCTTTTTCAGAATGCTCTTATCCGAACCGAGATAGACCGGGATGTTCACGATATCCCAGCCGCCGCCCGTCCACGTGACGTTGAGCCGCGCAAACTGCTTGCCGTAGTCGATGGAAGGGATGCGCAAAAGCGTCGCGGGGCGCTCGCCCGGCACAAAGCCGGTGTCGAAATCGTCCACCTCACGCGGGACGCTGTCGCCGAACAGCAGGGAAAAATATGCCGTTTCCTCCACAACGCTCTCGAAAAGATAGATGCCCGTGAAGAAAATGCCGAAAAAGAACAGCAGAAACGGCAGCAGCAGAAGGAACGGTTTTCCGCCCGTTCGGTTTGCCTGTTTCGCTTCCATTTACACTCTGAAGCTCCTTTTTTGCGTCAGCTGCCAAAGCCCGATCCAGGCCGCGCCGAGCAGCAGCAGACCGCCGAGCACGATCCAAACGACCGGCACGCGGTCGCCCACGTCGGTCTTGGCGTCCGCGTTCAGCTTGCCGAGCACCTTGTTACCCTTGCGGATCGTGATGACGCGCGCGTATTCATTCTGCGAATCGTTGCTCGGATCAATCGAAAAATCGAGGTCGAGCGCGTCGCAGATGCTCGCGATCAGATCGGCCGCGATCTGCATATCCGCCTCGGTGTACGCGTCGAGCGACGCGCCCTCGGACAGCGATTCCGTCTCGATGGCCTTGTTCACCGCGCTGATAATGCGGCTGTAAGCCAAGGCGTCCACCACGATCTCGTCGCGGTAGAGAATGCGCTTCAGCTGCGCGCGGATGTTTTCGTCCTCGGCCAGCACGGTCAGATCGAATGAGTCCATCAAAAGGTCTTTATATTCGTCGCTTGTATGCACCGGCGCAATCGTGATATCCTCGCCTTCCTGCAGCACGGGCGCATCGGCATACGCCGCCCCTGCGCCGACAAGCAGCGCCGCCGCCAGCAGCAGCGACAATATTTTTTGTATCATAACGGGTTCCTCCGGATCATTTTGATTTGAGGCTCATTGTATCATCCGATTGTGACCGAATTGCGGAAAAAGTATGAACGGGGGTAAATATTTTGGTAAATTCGCACAGCCAAAATCCGGAAAAAGCCGCCGCGCAAGGCTTTTGCCCCTTGCGCTTTCGGGAAGAATCCACTATGATGGGAGCATGAAAAACGAACCGACAACTCAAACCGTCACCGCGCTGCTCACGCCCTGCACCAAGGTTCTGCCGGAGGGCTTCGCCATCGACCTGTCCTGCGATCTTGCCGCGTGGGACGAACTGGTGCGTTCGCTCGGCGGGCGGCGGCTTTGCCGCGCCGCAGCCGCATGGCTGACCGAGGCGTATCAAAAAACGTTCGGCGAACCGTTTCTGTTCACCGAACGCTGCATTGCGTATGAATTGTGGTGGCACCTTTCGGCCTACCGGTGGACGCAGGGCCTGTCCCGCGTGCGGCCGCTTGCCGCGCTGCCGTTTCCGAAAAAGCGGCTCGAACGCGCCTGCCGCTCGGTCGAGATCGACACGAACGATATCTACCGGTGGAGTCAGCGGCTGATCTTCCGCTACTTTTGGGGCGTCCGTCCGGTCTATCGCCGCACCGCGCGCGATCCGTATGCGCTGCCGCTTGGGGGCAGGCTCCGGCGCGTGCCGCTGTCCCGCAGGCCGCGGACTTAAAACGCCCAGTTGCCGTCCGTAAAGACCGGGATTTCCCGCCCGTCGAACGTGGTGCCGATGATCGAAAGATCCTTCGTGCCGACCATGAAATCCACGTGCGTGATCGAATCGTTCAGCCCCGCCGCGGCAAGCTCTTCCTTTGTCATATTCGTGCCGCCCCTGACCGTGGACGCGTACGCGCGGCCGAACGCAAAGTGACACGACGCGTTCTCGTCATACAGCGTGTCGTAATAGAGAATGCCGGAATTGCGGATCGGGGAATCGTAGGGGACGAGCGCGACCTCGCCGAAGTACCGCGCGCCCTCGTCCACGCCGATCGCGTTCAGCAGCACATCCTCGCAGGTCTTAGCGTGTGCCTCGACGATTTTGCCGTCCTTCATCGTAAAGTGAATCCCCTCGATCACGTTGCCGTCGCGGCACAGCGGCATCGCGGCGTAGATTTCGCCGTTGATGCCGGTCTTTTTCGGCGCGGTGAAGCATTCCTCGGTCGGCATGTTCGGCATATAGAACTGCCCCGACGCGGTCACGTCGCCGCCCGCTTCCCAGACATGGTTTTCGGCCAGCTCCACAACAAGGTCGGTGCCGAGCGAATTGGTGTAGTGCAGCGACTTAAAGTTCAGCTCATTCAGCTTGTCCATGTGCTTGCGCAGGTTTTCCGCGTGCCGCCGCCACGCCTCGACCGCGCTGCCGTCGGAGGAGAAGGCAAGGGACATGATCTCCGCGTCCGACCGCGCTGCCGTCGCCCTTGACGCGCACGGCCTCAAAGATCTTTTCCCACAGCGCCGCAACCGCTTCGGCTTCGCCGAGTGCGGGGAACACCTTTTTTGCCCACTTCGGCGCGGACAGACAGCCGATGGCCCACGGGAACACGTTCTTGGCAGACAGCTCGCGGTACGGCTTCTGCGCTTCGCCCGCCGCCTTGTTCGCGGTCATGATCCGCTTCGGGTCTACGCCGAGCAGGTTTTCCGGATCGTTGGCGCGAAGGTGGAGGAACGCCGCGCCCTCCTTGGCAAGCGCATAGAACATATCCGCGCGCCATTGGGGAAACGCGGAGAACACGGCCTCGTCTGCGCGCAGATACCGCTGCCGCGTCATATAATCGTCGCTCCATACATTCACAACATCCTTTGCGCCGCAATCATACGCCGCGTCCGCGCACAGCCGTGCAAACGCCGCATGCTCGACCGGACAGAACAGCACAAGCGTCTGCCCCTTTTGTACGTTCACGCCGACCTCTACAAGCAGGCGTGCATATTCCTGCAGTTTCTTTTCCATATCCATAGCGGGGTTCCTTTCCGAAGCGGACGTTCGCGTCCGTTTTCTGCTACCAGTATGCCATAAAATGAACGGTTTGTGAACCCGTTTTTTCGGAGGGCAAAGGGAATCCATACTATTTTGCCGCCTCCGCTTCGAGTTTTGCCGAAAGCAACATTCGACCTTTTCCCCGTGCTACACTCCCGGTCATCCAGTATGACTTGGGAGGTCTTTTATGAATCGGCAACGCTTTATCGGATGTTTGTGGCTCGGGCTGCTGCTGGCAGCCGCCGTCTTTTGTATCGCATGGGGACGCACCCCGACCAAGGATGCGCAGGCCTTTTTGGGCTTTTCCGCCTCCGCGACGCCGCTGCCCGTGGTGACGGCGGAGGTGCCGTATGCGCGCGCCACCCCGGACGCCCCCTTTTTCACCGCGCCGCCCACGCCGTCGCCCGCGCCGACGCCGATCCCGACCGATACGCCGGACCCGGCGCCGTTCTCGCTGATCTGGTATTCGGATACGCAGTATTACGCCTATAAGCATCCGGAAATCTTCCGTTCGATGGCGGAGTGGACGCTCGACAACGCAGAGACGCTTGGCTGCGTCGCGGTCGTGCATACCGGCGATATCGTCGATAACCACAATTACGAACGGCATTGGCGCAACGCGTCCTCGGCAATCTCGATGCTCAAGGGCAAGCTGCCGTTCTACTGCGTCGCCGGGAACCACGACGTCGGCGCGGAGTCCATCGACTATGCGATGTACCAAAGCTACGGCTACTGCGATGTCAAGGAGCCGAGGCAGATGTATGAAAACGGCGTCGCATGGGTGCAGCCGATCCCGGAAAAACGGCTGCTGCTCGTCGGCGTCGGCTGGCAGAAGGGCACGCCGTACCTCGATTGGGTCAAGGCAAAGCTGCACGAATACGCGGACTATTCCGCCGTGCTGCTGGTGCACAGCTTTCTGGAGGACAACGGCACGCTGACCGCCAACGGCAAGCTGCTCGAAAAAAGTCTGCTGCCCGACGCGAAGAATCTGCGGCTGATCCTCTGCGGGCACAAGGACGGCTCGGTGCGGTGGCAAAAGACCTACGACGACAACACGCGCACCGTCAACGCCGTCATGTATAACTTTCAGGACGACAAGCAAAAGGGCCTCGGCTATCTGCGCATTTTGACCTTCGACCCGGTTTCGCGCTCGATCCATGTTTCGACCTACTCGCCGTATCTGGACGATTACAATTATTATCAGGAGGAATCGCTCGATTCGTTTACGCTGTATAACGCCTATTAAGGCCCCGCTGCGCCGATCCGCAGACGCAAAACGACCCTGCGCGGCAGCGAAACCCGCATAAAACAGGCCCGTTTCTTTTGCGCCTTTTTTGATCGAAAGATAACGAAAGAAAGGAAAAAATCCCCATGATCCCGACCGTTTTCCGAACGCCCGTAAAGATTGTGAAAAACGAAAGCGGCACCGGATTGACAAAATAAGATATATCTTATATACTCAATTCGGAAGGCTGAAAACGATTTTTTCCTCCGTTTTTCAGATATGCCTTCCCGGCGGGGCGCCGCTCCGTCGTGCGGCGGCCTTTCGATCCCCTTCCCGAAGGCCGCCGCTTTTTTAGACGCATAACGACGAAAAAGCGCAACGCGGGGCACAAAATCCTATATAATCCATACCCCTTTTTTCTTGACACCGGTTCGGCGCGTCGGTATACTGAACGTATGCTGCATCACACGGAAACGGCGGCCTGCGGGGCTGCTTGGGAAACAGGCGAAAGCCTCAAAGAGAAAAGCAACAGTTGAACGTCCGGCGTTCATCCGGGGGCGTGCGTGCCCATACGGATGAGCGCCTTTCCTTTTCCGGGGGACGGAAACGAATATGGAGAGGGGAGCATCATGAAGCATTACACGAAGGACGACATCATCCGCATCGTCAACGAAGAGGATATCGAATTTATCCGTCTGCAGTTTACCGACATTTTCGGGCAGCTCAAGAACGTCGCGGTCACGCGGTCGCAGATCGAAAAGGCCGTGAACAACGAATGTACGATCGACGGCAGCTCCATCGAGGGCTTCACGCGCATCCATGAGTCCGACCAGTATCTGCGTCCCGATCTGGACACGTTCGCCGTGCTGCCGTGGCAGCCGCATACGCGCAAGACCGCGCGCATGATCTGCGACGTGTATAATCCGGACGGCACGCCGTTTGTCGGCGACCCGCGCTATATTCTGAAAAAGACGCTGAAAAAGGCGGAGGCCCTCGGCTATTCGTTCAACGTCGGGCCGGAGATGGAGTTTTTCCTGTTTGAGACGGACGACAAGGGCCGTCCCACGACGCGCACCGCGGATGCGGCGGGATACTTCGACATGGCGCCCATCGACCGCGGCGGGCACGTGCGGCGCGAGATCTGCCTGATGCTCGAGGAGCTCGGGTTCGAGATCGAGGCGAGCCACCACGAGGTTGCCGAGGGACAGCACGAAATCGACTTCCGCTATACCGACGCCCTCCGCGCGGCGGACAATATCATGACGTTCCGCATGGCGGTCAAGACGATTGCGCAGATGCGCGGCCTCCATGCCACGTTCATGCCGAAGCCGGTCTACGGCATCAACGGCAGCGGCATGCATACGAATATGTCGCTGTTTAAGGACGGGCAGAATATCTTTTTCGATCCGAACGGAATGAAGCAGCTTTCCGGGGAGGCGTACAGCTTTATCGCGGGACTGCTGCGCCATGTGCGCGGTATGGCGGCGATCACCAATCCGCTCGTCAATTCCTATAAGCGCCTTGTGCCGGGCTATGAAGCGCCCTGCTACCTTGCGTGGAGCGCGTCGAACCGCTCGGCTCTGATCCGTATTCCGGCGGCAAGAGGCCGCGCCACGCGCGTGGAGCTGCGCAGTCCGGACCCCGCATGCAACCCGTATCTGGCGATTGCGGCGTGCCTTGCGGCGGGCATCGACGGTATCGAGCATAACATGACCCCGCCGGGCGAGATCACCGAAAACATCTTCGCCATGTCCGAGCAGGAGCGCAAGCACCACGGCATCGACAGCCTGCCGGGCAACCTGTTGGAAGCCGTCGAGTGCCTCGAGCGCGACCCGGTCATTGTCAATACGCTCGGCAAGCACGTGTTCGAGCATTACGCCGAGGGCAAGCGCCGTGAGTGGGACGAGTACCGCACCCGCGTGACGGATTGGGAATTGAAAAAGTATATGGTGGTGTATTGAGAACAATAAAAAGGAGCTTGCTTTCGGGCAAGCTCCTTTGCGTTTACGGGATTCAGTTTTCGGCGTCCTGGCCTTCGTCTGCGGCTTCCGGCTTGACCGTTTCGGCTTCCGGCTCTGCGGCTTCGGCTTCTTGCTCGGCCTCGACCGCTTCGGCTTGGGCGGCGGCCTGCTCCGCTTCTTCTTCGCCGGCAAGCGTGATATCTTCGGCTTCGTCCGGCGCGGGGACGGTCAGGTCGTCCTCATGAAAGTCCTTGATCGGCTCGTCCTTCGGCCACTTGCGGGAGAGGACGAGGATCACGATGCCGGCGGCAAGGATCGCAAGGCCGATCCATTGCGAGGTGGAGAACGGGCCGTAGATGCCGCGCACCTCGTCGCCGCGGAAGTATTCGATCACAAAGCGCCAGACAGCGTACAGGATCAGATACCATGCCGTGACGGTGCCGCGGTGCTTGTTGTTTTTGAAGATCACAAGCAGCAGCACGGCAAGCAGCAGACAGAGCAGTGCTTTTTTCATAGTTCTTCCT
>CAMHJE010000119.1:0-7385 GCA_946185305.1 uncultured Clostridia bacterium
TCCCGTCCTTATAAAAGCTGTCCCATCGCTCAAGTCCCTTGCCGTTAGGGTCTCCCTCTGCGGCAAAATTGCATATATAGCCCGTCATTCGCTCGCTAAGCGTATAGTCCTCCTGCGTAAACGGTCTCCAGCTTCTAGAGAGAGTTCCATAGATATACTGAAGCTCCGCACCGTGCCACGCTCCATACTCGTCGCCCGGCAGCTGCCTTTTGAAGTAGTAAAAGTACGTCTCTCCGTGCCCTTTCTGGCTTTTTGCGAGCTTTTTCATCATAATATATAAGAGAATCGGCAGAACATCCTGGGAGGTCAGCGAGCAGATTATATTAACCGGGCAGGGTTTGTTCTTTACCTCAGATGTGAAGTTCTCATCGTATATGGCCGTCGCAAAGGCTATGGGATTTTTACCGGATGCAGCCATATAAGCGTCAAAAAGCTTTTTTGTCGGCATCGATTTAAATTCATCGATGCTCCCGGCTCCGCTTTTCTCATAGACCCTGCGCCAAAGAGCGTATGCCTTCTTCCTATTTTTATCCGTTTTCATAGCTGTGGCAAAGCCGGCGCTCGACTGGATAACGGCACCCTTGAAAAGTCCTTTATTAAGCGGAGATTTTATCTGAGTTTCAACCGAGGACGCTCCGGCGGAGTGCCCGATAAGGCTCATTCTGTCCGGATCTCCGCCAAATGCCGATATGTTATGCTTGACCCACATAAAAGCCGTATGCTGATCGTAATAGCCGTAGTTTCCGCACTTACCGGTTTTGTCCTCCAGCTCCTTCATGGCGCAAAAGCCGAAAATATTGACCCTGTAATTAAATGTGACAAGTATAACGCCGCGCTTTGCAAAAGCCTCGCCGTTAAAGACCTTTTCATCAGACTGTCCGGAGAAAAGGCCTCCGCCGTAAACGGCTATCACAACCGGGCAGCCCTCGTCATTTTCCGGCGCGAAAACATTCAAAAACAGGCAGTCCTCGGAGTATTCGGAGATAACCCCCTCCATAAATTCCCGTCGGCTGAATTCACTCTCGCCGTATTCCTCGTAGGCTCTCGCCTGAATTGGCGCGTTTCTGTAGGAAACGGCGCTGAGAGTACCTTCCCATTGCGTTACCTCGCGGGGATATTCAAATCTACCTGCCCGAGCATACGGGATTCCCAAGAATTTTCGTATCCCGTTTTCAGATATGCCCTCTATCTTCCCACAAGGTGCAGTAACAAACGCCGCGCTCATGCTTCATTCGTTCCCGCAAAGCAAGCGATTACGGCGGCGACGGCGGCGATAAGATAAACCGCTGCAAAGGTCATGCCGAGCACGGCGTTGCCACCGATGAAATTGACGCCGTTCCACACATCCGAAAGACTCGGCAGCGCGACGCGCAGCACGAGCCCGAACGCAGCGGCATACAAGGCCGTGGGCAGGATGGGCGCAAAGGCAAGGCCGGTCTTGAGTGGAAGCAGCGTTATGACTGTGCCGGCAAGCGCAAGACCGAACGCGAGCCATGAGAACGTGCGATCTCCGCGGTCAAGAAGCAGATACAAAACGCTGCCGAGCAACGCGATTCCTGCAGCAATCAAAAGCACAAGATTTCTCTTTTTCATCTCACTTACCCTCCTTTTTTGCGTAAGTTTTCCAAAGAAAGACGGTGAACGCGCCAAGCGCCAGCACGCCGATGATCGCGCAGCCCGCAACAGCAGTCGGCTGCCACCAGTAGACGGTCTCTTCGATCACCGTTTCCGGCGCAAGCCCGTTAATCAGCAGGGAGTTGACGTGCGCATAGAAGAAGTGCTTGCACGCATCCTGCATCATTTTCAGAACTTCGCCGTTTCGCTCTTTGGTGATCAGATTGCTCAGTTCACTCCGCCGTCCGGTATCGGACAGGAAAAGATCCGATCCGCCCGCCAGACATTCAGCCGTGTGCATATAGGAGGACGCGTCCTTGGCGCTGTCGGTGATGTTCACACCCTTGAATCCCCATTCCTTCCGCAGGATCTGCACCTGTGTCGCTTCATGCGCGGCGGCGGCCGTCATGCCGATCCGGTTGTAGCTTGACATAACGCCGATGCTTCCGCCGTCGGTCAGCGCGCCTTCAAAGGCTTTGTAATAAATCTCACGGCATGCCTGCTCGGTGGCAAAGGTGGCGACGCCGTGACGGTTCACTTCCTGATCGTTCAGGACGAAATGCTTGAAGCCTGCAATCAAGCCCTTTTCGGTCATAGCCTTTGCCATCTCGCGCGAAACGAGATAGCTCATCCATCCGTCCTCGGAGAAGTATTCCGAATTGCGGCCGAGGTACGCGGTTCGGTGAATATTCGCGCCGGGGCCGAAATTCCACGGGATGTTTGCATAGATCGCATCCTCGCTCATCAACGCCGCACGCTCGCGGGCAAGTTCGAGATTCCACGTCGAGGCCTGCACAACGGCGTCCACATACAGCGTGCAAGGTTCGCCGTTGCCTGCCGAATACGCGCCTGCAATGCCGCTAGGTCCGTTCGTGACGCTGTTTTGCGGCTTGCCGATCTCCGGCATGGCGGCGCTGCCGCGGTCGTCACCGACGATCTCCGTCAGTTGTCCTAACGTCAACTGCTGCACAAACGCATCCCATTTCGGATCGTCATACGAAACGTCCTTCATGTCGATCAGCTTGAGATCGGCCTGCTGATTGAACGGCACCTCCTTAGCGTCCGGCGCGTCAGCCCGTTTTTCGTAGGAATAGCCCTCCATCAGCTTCTGCATCGGCTCGGTCGCCGTCAGGCTTTCCACCGGTTTGGGGAACGTCGTCCAATCGGCACGTGTCAGATAGGTCACGCCGTTTTCGATAAATGTGTTCAGGTTCACATCCTGCAGCCGGTTGGAAACGACCTCACCCGTGACGAGGTTGGTCGCATAGGTCATATTGTCCCGCTCCGCCAACGTGACAAGAACCGTCTTTGCCGCATCGCCCGAAACCGGGCTGCCTTGCTCGTCAAACAAACCCGAAGCGCCCTTGGCCGCAAGGATGTTGTTCAGCGCATCGTGCGCGTCGGCACCGATGGCAAACCGGTATTCGCCCGCATCGAACACATAGCAGCCGGTCTTGGAGCTGTCCGCGCCATTCGGGGCGGTCTCGTCATACGTCGCAAACGCATAATCCTGCACGGTCAGCGTGACCGTTTCGCTTTCGCCCGCCGCCAGTTCCCTGGTCTTTTGGAAGCCGATCATGGATACGGCGGACTTTTCCGCCATGCCCGGCGCATAGGGGCTTTGCACATAGAGCTGCACAAGGTCTTTTGACTTGCCCGCAAAGCCGCCGTCGTTGGTGACAAGCACCTCGGCGGTCACGGTGTGCGCGTCCCGATCCCATGTAATCGACTGCACGGTCTGTGTGAACGAGGCATAGCTTTTGCCGTAGCCGAACGGATACGCCATCTCTTTGGCATAGTCCCATCCGGCGGGATCCACGAACGCACCTGCCGCGTCGGCTGCGTTGTTCTGACCGAGCACCTGATCCTGATAGCGCGTTTCGTAATACTTATAGCCGACGTAGATATCCTCGGCATAGACCAGATAACGGTCGTTATAGAGCTTGTTCAGATTCGTGAATTGAAAATCGCCGTAGTTCTGCATCGCCGGCGCGGAAAGCGAGCTGGCCGCCCAAGTGTCGGCAAGTCGTCCGGATACATCCGCCTTGCCCGTCAAAAGATCGGCGATACCGATATAGCCGTAATTGCCCGTTGCGCCGTAGACAAGGCAGGCGTCCACGCCGTACTGTTTCTCCTCGATCCATTGCAGATCCATTGCAAACGGACTGTTGACCAAAACGATGACTTTCTCGAAGCATCCTGAATCATGGATCATCTTCAATAGGTCCGCCTCCGCCTGATGGAACGACAGCAGCGGCACGCCGTCCGCATCGCACGTATCAAGATCGACGCCCTCGCCGCCGTAGCGAGTGAGAAGGACGATGGCCGCATCGTTGTAATCGTCTGCAAAGGACGCTTTCAGCGCATCAGTATAAAACGAGATCGGCACTTCCCCGATGGAGGACTGCCCCGGCGTCGCTGCGGAAACGCGGCTGACCCCGCTGTTCTGATAGGCTTCCTGCATGGTCGGGTTGACGACAAGCCCCGCCGCGGCAAAGGCATCATAGAGCGTGCCGCCTTTGTTCGGGTTAAAGCTCGCGTTGCCGGCATTGGTGCGGTAAACAGGATCTTTGACCGAGTTGCCGAACAGCGTGACCCGACGTTCCGTTTCCCGGAGCGGCAGCGCATTGTTTTCGTTCCGCACCAATACGGCACCCTCGTGCATCGCACGAATGTTGTGATCGCGCTCGTCCGAAAGGAGCTTTTCGCAGTTTTCCGCATTCAGTTCCCCGTAAGCCGAAGGGTAATACATCGTGTCCGCATCGGCGTCCATCGCCTTTGCGCCGAGTCCCAGAAAGCTGTTGACATAGCCGGAGTAATAAAACAGGGTGCTTGTTCCGGAGATCGCGGCAGACAGCAGCAGAAGCAGCGCCGCCGTCAAGCCGAGCCATCGTTGTGCTTTTCGCATGGATATCCCTCCCGTATTCTGGATGAATTCAGCATAACAGATCGAGCGTTTCATTTCATCCGATCTCGCATAACCTTGCTGTTTGCGGCGGAGAATGGTTGACGCAGACTTTACGAAATGCTACAATTCTATTCGGAGGGAAGGAAATGATTCGCGTTGCCGTTGTAGAGGATGAAGCTGTTCATGCCGACAGGCTGATCGCCTGTCTGCGTCGCTATGGCAGAGAAAATGACCTTGCCTTTTCCGTTGCGCGCTTTTCCGATGCGATTTCCTTTTTGGAAACCTATCGGGGCGGCTTTGACCTTGTATTTCTCGACATCCGTATGCCCGGTATCGACGGCATGGAGGCGGCGAAGCGCCTTAGGGGGATCGATGCCGCGGTGCAGTTGGTTTTTGTAACGAGCCTTGTCCGCTACGCCGTGGACGGCTACGCGGTCGGCGCGGCCGATTATATTGTAAAGCCATTTTCCTATGAGGTATTCGCGTTAAAGCTCTCTCGCATCTTGCGGCAGATGCCCGACCGCGACCGGAAAATAACTTTCCGATTCGGCGCGGTCTATCACCGCTTTTCCGAAAGTGACATTCGATACGGCATCGTGGAAGAGCATAACATCCGGTATCGGCTGCAAAAGGAAAGCGTTCTGCGCCGCATGACGCTGAACGACGCGCTGGCGGAGCTGGATGAACGCTTCTGCCGTATCCACAGCGGATGCTTTGTCAATCTCGATTATGTCGAAGGGTTTAACGGGGAGACGGTCACAGTCGCCGGAGAGACGCTACCGGTCAGCCGCAACTGGAAAAGCGCCTTATCGGAGCGGCTTTCCGCGCAGGGAGAACGCCTATGATCGAATTATTGCAATCCATATTCGGGGAAATGACGCGCTATGTCATCATGGCGTTTATTGAGATCGCCGTATTTTGGCTGTATGTGCCCGTGTTTTGCGGCGATAGCAGACAAAGGAGCCTGTTTGCGCTGCGCGTCGTCATGATGATCCTGCTCTCGGTGCTCATGTGCATTCCTATCGCCGCCGTTCGCGGGGCGGGCGACGCGCTGTGGAACCGCATTTTGACAGAAATGTTGTATGCCGTCGTCGAGCTTGGGAGCATCTTCTTTCTCTTTCGGGAGCCTGTTTCGGAAAACGCCATGCTGTTTACGGGCCTGACCGTGGCGCGGAACATTGCGGGGAATCTGATCCCGTTGTTGCGAAACCTTTTGGGACGCAACGATATGGAAACGATCAGCCTGTTCGCCGATGAAGTGCCCATGCGGGACTGGACGATCTATCTGCTTTTGCAGCTTGCGTTCCTTTTACTGATGGCATGGCTGTTCCGCGGCGGCAGGAAAAATCGGAGTGTTCGTTTGGAACCGCAAGGCGCGCTGCTGCTGACCGGGATCACGCTGCTGCTCAAATGCGTCCTTGCACCGGTTGCCAGACAATATCAGCAAATGAGCCTTCCTCTGTCCATGGTCGTGCGCGTGCTGATGATGCTGCTGTATCTGACCGTGATTGCGGCGCGCGCCGGACTGATCGGCAAGCAGCGATTGGAAACCGAGCTTCGCATTTCGGATGAGCTGCTGCATGTAGAAAAGAAACGCTATGCGGAGATGCGCGATTCGATCGAGCTGATCAATATGCGCTGTCACGATCTGAAGCAGCAGCTAAAGCACCTGCAAAGCAAGCTGACCGAGGAGGAAACCGCCGCCCTGCGGGAAGCGATCGATATTTACGACAACAATATCCATACCGGCAGCGAGATCGTCGATACCGTGCTGTATCAGAAGGATCTGCTGGCGCGAAGCAGTAACGTTCAATTCACGTGGATGTGCGACGGAAGCGCCGTGACCTTTATGGAGCCGAGCCGTCTGTATGCGCTGCTGTCCAACGCGTTGGAAAATGCCATTGAAGCGGTCACGCCTCTGCCGGAAAACAAGCGCGTCATTTTGCTCCATATCCGCCGGGAGGGTGCGGACGCCGTGATTGAAACGACCAATTATTTCGATCCTGCCGTCACGGCAATGAACGGCACCGCAAAGCAGGATAAAGCCCATCACGGATTCGGCATTAAAAGCATGCGTTTTATTGCGGAAGATTACGGCGGCACCGTCTCCACATCGCAAAAGGACGATATGTTCTTCTTGACAGTCCATCTGCCGATTCAAAAACAGGATGTGTTGTGATTGCCGTATTCCCGTACAGCGATAACATGCCTTTCTGCACCTGATCCGACAAAATGCAGTACAGAAGGCGCTGAAATATAAAAAGATCTCCTTGCATAAGCGTTGCATAAAGGTACGCGATTCTACTTCAATTACTCCGGCATTTTTGACAACATTTTTGACAACACTTTGAAAACAAAAGAATGAATCTGATGCATTTATTGGACAGATTAAATTGTATGAAAAACGTCGAAAATGCCCTGAAATAGGCGTTTTTCTTGATTTTATCGATGTTTTTTCAGGTCCTTTCCCTGCCCTTCATACCCGATCTGTCATCCGTTCGAATCGGATCGCCGCTACCAAACAAAAGACCACCGATGGGTGGTCTTTTTGTTTGGTCGTGACGGGACAGCGAGAACGGGCGCAGAGCGTCCGTTCGGTAACGAAGCAAAGCGAAGTTCTCGGCATCCTTTCCGCTGTCGTTGCAATCGAAAGGATGCCGTATCGGATCGCCGCTACCATTCAGAAAAGCCCGAGAATTCGGGCTTTTTTCGTACTCCGCTTTTTGTAAAAACAATCCATTTTTATGCTCGTTTGGGGGTTTGACAACATTTTGACAACATTTTACAACAGATCCGATCGTCAAGAAGGCTTATACTACCCCCGAAAAAGACGATCCCCGCAGGAAGAAACAAGAGACACAGC
>CAMHJE010000120.1:0-7323 GCA_946185305.1 uncultured Clostridia bacterium
CTATAGCGGCAACGCCATCGGAAAAGCTCGAAAGAATATAGCCAAGCTGTCTTTTTTCGCTTTCGAGCTGATGGACGGTTTTTTCCAAAGCGCCGCTCATGTTGTTGATCGTGCGGGCCAATATGCCGAGCTCACCGCGATATTGCCCTTTTACGCGTGCATCGTAGTGCCCTTGGGATAGCTGCCGGGCCACGTTCGTCATTTCGGACACGGGATACAGCAGATGGTTGATCAAAAACAATGCTGCAAGAAACATGATCGGCAGCAAAAACAAGGCAGTCACCCATAACGCATTGCTGAGACGTGTGAATGCTGTGTTGATATTCTTTAGGTCCATGATCAGCAGCATACAGCCGACAAGCTCTGTATCTCGATACAGAGGACGTCCGGCATAGATCGAGCCGCTGACGGATGAAATCGTGATATTGTTCAGATCAATGATTTCGCCGCTCATCATGCGATCCATAAACTGCTGAAACAGCGCGTTTTCCTGGTAATCGGCGATGTTGGTTGCGAACAGATTCTTTGACCCAACGGTTTCCGGGAAAAACAGAATAAAAGAAATATCATTTGCCTTGGAAATGGATTTCAGATATTGATGAAACCCGTTGCGGATATCGCTTTGCTGATTGCCAAATAGGTTTTGCGCGGCGTCCGCCGTCTTGTTCAACGATTCCTGCTGCAGGCTGATATACGTTTTTCGACCGAAATAGGTATATGCTCCCAGCAACACGCCGGTTGCAAGGAGCAATAAGACGATACAAATTATGAATGATTTGCGAAACAGCTCACCTTTGAAGTTCATAGTGCGTTACGATTCCAATTCAAATTTATAACCGACGCCGTAGATGGTTTTGATGCTCCACCCAAGCCCTTCGGAATTGAGCTTTGCACGCAGGCGCTTGATATGAGTATCTACCGTACGCGTTTCCCCCGCAAAATCATACCCCCAAACGCGGGAAAGCAACGTATCACGCGTAAATACCTGCCCGGGGTTCGAGGCCAGCATATACAGAATCTCGATCTCTTTCGGTGTGCAGACGACGTGTTCGCCGCGAAGCAGCACGGTATAGCTGTTCAAGTCAATGGAAAGACCGTTGTAGGTAATGATATTCGGATCCTTATTCTCAGATTTCGATTCGACGCGGCGCAGAATGGCCTTCACCCTTGCCACAACCTCACGCGGGCTGAACGGCTTAACGATGTAATCGTCGGCGCCGAGCTCAAGGCCCAAAATACGATCAATCTCCTCTCCCTTTGCGGTCAGCATAATGATCGGCAAGGTAGAACGTTTACGGATCTCACGGCAAACATCAATGCCGGATTTTTTCGGCATCATAATATCGAGCACGCAAAGAGAGATAGAATCGTCAGCTTTTTCAAGCCCCTCTTCCCCGTTATACGCATCGACGACTTCATATCCGTCCGCTTCAAAATACAAACGCAAGGATTCATGTACAACGGGTTCATCATCGCATATCAATATTCTTGTAGCCATATATATCTGCACCTCCTGGATGGAAAGATTATCCTATCTTTAGTATAATACAAATTTGGGGAAAATCCAGTCATTTCAGGAAAATTCCCCAAGTTTCACGATTTTGTCAAATTATTCGGTTGCATACGCGGCAACAAGCGTGTTATAGGCACGCAGTAAACTCTCATAGGCCGAGGACAGCCGATCATAGTCGGAGGCATCCTCTATGGCCTCCAACAGTGATCGAAGTGTTTCGGCATCGTCAGCCGTCATCACGTCGGCGTGCTCCGAGATAAATGTCTGAGAGGCGGATTTTAGCGTTTCCGCCTTTTCCCGCAGCGTTTCGGCGGGCGTCTCCTGTGTACAGATTGGCAAATCAGCTTTATAGGCAATGATGGACTTGTCGGTTCTCACCCATGTATCACCGAAGACTTTTTTCAGAACGCTGTCCTCCAGCGAATAGAACTGGTTATTCGGCCGGATCAGAACGTATGTTTTTTCTTCAATCGTGTCGGACGAGCAGTTATCGCCGGCAAGATTCCCGGAGGTCGTGCAGATCGAAAGCGTCACATGCATGTCGCAGTATTCCGTCGGCACATCGGCATAATCGAACCAATCCGTTACCAAATTGAACTTGCTGCCGTTTGACTGCTGATAATGAACGCATGCTTCGGTGGCAAGCAGCCCTGAGACCGGGCATACCGTTCTGCGAACAAGTCCGAGAGACTCCGGCGATTCATGGTTGATCGGACGGCTTTCATGACCTTCCATCAGCTGCGACATGTAGGACTGCCATAGCGGCGCCGCATAATCACCGCCGGTTGCGCCGGTTTCCAGCTTATTGCTCGGGTAATCATGTCCGATCCAAACAACGGAGGTATAATCGCAAGTTATTCCTGCAAAATAGACGCTCGCATAATCGGCATTCGTACCGGTCTTTCCGGCAACGTCATAACCGTCGATTTTCGCTTTCGTTCCTGTACCGGACTGAACGGCATCCTTCAAAAGATCAACAAGGAAATACGCGGTCGAGGCTTCGTTATAGATACGTTTTTGCGTACCGCGAATGATATCGGCATCCAATATAACGTTTCCGTCGCTGTCGGTCACACGTGTAAAGGACAGCGGTTCCAGATAATATCCGTTGTTAGCGATGGCGGCATATGCAGCGCACATCTGAATCGGCGTAATGCCGGAGGTGCCGAGCGCAAGTCCCGGGCCGTCTTGATTGATCTGAGAAGCGGGTATGCCGAGACGCTCCAGATACTGCATAGCGCGCGTCACTCCGACATTTGCAGAAAAGAGCAATCTGCCGGCAACGACGTTCAACGATTGCTGCAAGCCTGTCCGCAGCGTAACGGGACCGTATCGGCGGCTGCTTGTCAATCCGCCGTTCGGATAGCCGCTTTCTCCGCCCCATCCCGGGATTGCACCGTCTACATTGGCGATTACCGTTGCGGGCGACAACCCGTTATCCAATGCCGTTCCGTAAATGGAAAGCGGCTTAATGGCGGAGCCGACTTCGGTGTAGCTCGAGGATGCACGGTTAATGCCCTTGCGGATACTCGGCTCGGTACGTCCGCCGACTATGGCGCGGAGCTCGCCGGTGCGCTGATCTATGACAACCGCGGCAGCCTGCGGCTCAACCGTTTCGATGGTGATGCTGTCGGAAATCGTTTCGGTGATGACGCTTTGACTCATATCCGCTAACTTTGGATATTTGTCCCAGTTGGAAAGACTGCTCTGTACGGTGTTCTGCACGAACGGATCCACGGTCGTGTAAATCCGATACCCACCGGTACGCAGCTTATTTTCATAGGCAACACGGTTGGCGCTCGTATCCGCAACGCCGTCAACGGCAAGCCAATGACGGATCACGTCGTCCACACAGTATTCCACGAAGTACGCCATGTCGTACATTTTGGAGTTCTCGGATACTTCTATGATCGAGACATTTTCCTGCAGCGCCGCATTATATTGATCGAGCGTAATTTTGTCGTTTTCATACATGCGGGAAAGCACTGTGTTCGTTCGCGCTACGGTATACTTTTCATAAGCATCTTCTGCCCGCCCGTATTTTTCCCAGTAATAATTCAGACGCGGGTTGTAGCGGTAAGGATTTTGCGTCAGACCGGCGATCATTGCACATTCACGAATTGTCAGCTCATTCAGTTCCTTGCCGAAAAAGTCATGAGCCGCGGCCTTTACGCCGTAGTTGGATCCGCCGAGGTAGATGTCATTGAGATATGCCTCTAAGATATCATCCTTCTTCATAACCGTTTCAAGCTGCAGAGCTAAGAAGGCTTCTTGAATTTTACGCTTATAGGTTCGCTCGGAACCGAGGATTTTGTTTTTGATCAATTGCTGCGTGATCGTCGAACCGCCGGAGGAGTTGCTGTTGCCGAGCACCTCCAATACGGCGGAAAAAAGACGCTTAAAATCTACGCCGCTGTGCTTATAGAACCGTACGTCCTCCACAGAGATAAAGGCATTGCAGAGCATTTCCGGAATATCTTCCATATCGACCCAGTCACGGTATTCGATTGCCGCCATGGACATGATCTCCTGCCCGTTCATATCGTAGAGATAAGAGGTACGATCACTGATGGTCAACTGGGCGACATCCAAAGCAGGCGTTGTATCGACATACGCCTTTGCAACGCCATAGACCAATCCAAGCCCCAAAAAACCAACCACAAAAACGGCAAGAATCAGGAACTTCAAAGAGTGAAACAATATATCGAGAGGAAGCGCCTTGCGTTCCTTCTTCTTTGTTAAGCGCAATGCGCTTTTTGTTTTATTGGAAGCAGCCATTCTATTATCACCTGTTTACAGTATACCATAGATTTCTGCGGCTGTCGCGTTTTTTCCGAAGAATTCAAAAAATGGTTGCAAATCAGCCGAAATTCGCAGGTAGATAAGGATGAATTCAATAAAAAATCCCGCTCTTTTGAAGAACGGGATTGGTGGAGCTTAGGGGATTCGAACCCCTGATCTCTACACTGCCAGTGTAGCGCGATAGCCAACTTCGCTAAAGCCCCAAACAGCTTTTGTATAATAGCACATCTTTTCGGAAAACGCAAGCATTTTTTCAAAATTTTATAAAAAACTTTTGTGCTATGATACAAAGTATAGAAAGCATGTATTATCCCTCCGGGAAGGTCGCTTCAATTGTCAACGAGGCGCCGTCCTCGGAAAACGCATGAATCTTTCCTTTGTGTGCTTCAGTTACGGCTTTGGCAACGGCAAGGCCGAGTCCGAATCCGCCATGCTCAGAATTGCGCGAGGAATCCGCCCGGTAAAAGCGGTCGAAGAACTGATCGTAATTTCCTTTTGAAATGTTCTCCGCCGTATTATAGGCGGACAGCAGTATTTTTCCGGATACCTTGCTCAGCCGAAAACGGATCACTCCGCCGTCGGGCGTATATTTCATCGCGTTGTCCATTAAAATGGAAAGCAGCTTTTCAATCGACTTTTGATCTCCTTTAACCGATAAAAGCGGCTGGATGTCTACGGTTAGCTGTTTGCCGGATGTTCTTGCTACGGCAGCGAAAGGCGCAATGATCTCCTCTGCCACCTCTGAAATCGGCAGAGAAGTCATCTGCATGCGCGGCGTATCCTCTTCCATGCGGGACAAATAAATCAAATCGTTTGTCAAAGAGGACAGTCGCGCAGCTTGTGATCGAATATCCGATAGCCACTCGCTCGGTTCGTTTTCCATTTCGAGCACATCCACATCCGCATTGATGATCGTGAGGGGCGTTTTCAGCTCATGCCCTGCATCGGTAATAAAACGTTTTTGCTTCTCGTAGCTTTGCGCAATCGGGCGAACCATGCGTGCCGATAAAAACAAAATCAGCAGGAACACGGCGACGAGACCTATGAAAGAAATCAAGATGCTCGAAAACAAAAAGTTCTCAAATGTAGCTAATTCCCTCTGCACATTCAAAAAGACAAGCAGCGTACCGGCGCTGCCAACAGAAGCGGCATAACGGTAACCGGAAATAAATCCGCTCGCTTTATGGGACGTATAAACCAGCGAAGCGATTCCTTCGGCGCTTTCCTCATCCAATGAAATCCGATCCAAATTGCAGCTTGATATATTCCCTTCCGCATCAAAGAAAACCGTGAAATAACGCGTCTGAAACGGCATTTCATCCATGTTGCGCTTATCACCGAAGAGATAAAGGCCACCCTGCCCCTCCCGGCGATGATCCCGCATTTTCTCTTCGCCCTCCGAAATCGGCGGAACATCGGAGGTTGGATAAGTCCCGTCGTGATCGATGATTGTCGTGATCGTTCTGTCCGCTTCTTGCACAAGAGAACTGAAATTGATCCAGTTGATAGATCCGATCAAAACAAGAAGGACGAGAAAAACAGACAGCATGGCAATCGCCACAAATCGACGCCGCAACCGCTTGATCATTCCTGTACCTCCAAATAATACCCAAGACCACGTTGCGCCTTAATGGACACGTTGGCGCCGATGGCGGAGAGCTTTTTACGCAGGTACGAGATATATACCCAAACAACATTCAGCTCTGCATCGCTGTCATAGCCCCAAATGCGGTCCATAAAATGCTCTGTCGAGATCAGCTTTTGGGGATTGCGCATCAGCATTTCCAGCATTTGATATTCCTTGCTCGCGAGCTTATAGCTGCCGCCGGGCGCGGAAAGCTCATAACTGGCGCTGTTTAGGGAGATATTGCCTACCTGAAGAATACTGTCCGTCTGTACGGAGGCGGATGTACGCGTCATAGCACGGATGCGCGCCAGCAACTCAGCTGTGGCAAACGGCTTGGTCAGGTAATCGTTGGCGCCGCTGTCGAGCCCGGTGACACGATCATCAATTTCGGAACGGGCGGTCAGCATCAAAACAGGCGTACGGTTCCCAGCCTTTCGCATCTGCCTGAGCACCGCAAAGCCATCTACCTTTGGCATCATGACATCCAAAATTACGCCGTCATAGTTTTCCGTAGCCAGATAGTCCAAAGCCTCTTGACCGTCATATACGGCGTCAACGGAATAGTTGTTTTTCGTCAGTATAGCCGTCACCGCTTTAGACAGCGACTTTTCATCTTCGGCAAACAGTAATCGCATAATGCTTAACTCTTTCTGTATATTTTCTTCAGCATACCATAGAACCATAAAAAAAGCACGCTTTATTTTTCACTTTAAGGTTGTTTTAGGGTTGACTGCATACAATACAGCCATGAAAATGAAAAGAGGTGATACGCAATGCGATTTAAAAAACATGTCTTCGGCTGGCTTTGTGGCGCCGCATTGATGGCATTTTCCCTATATGTTGTTTTGGACACGTTTGTGATTGCGCGAACGTATGAAGTAGTTGCCTATACGGATGCCGTAAAGAATTCGAACGATGCTTCTGTAACTGCGTCAACGAGCATCGAAATTGAACCGCAGATTCTTTATGTTACTACCGACAGCTTACATGCTGTGGAAGAAGATGCAGCTTCAGCGGATGAGAATGCGGAAGACGTCGTGTCGGAGAATCCGATTATCGGTGATTCCGGTTATCATGATGAAAACATAGATATACAACTGACGGAATACCGCATTGCAGATACCACAGTGTATGCTGCCGAGGTAACGCTCTCCAGCGCGGATTATCTGAAGACGGCTTTTGCCAACAACGCTTACGGCCGAAATGTCACAGCCAAGACATCGCAGACAGCGAATACCGTCAATGCGATTTTGGCAGTAAACGGGGATTATTACGGCGCGCAGCAATCCGGGTATGTGATCCGCAACGGTGTTCTGTATCGCAGCTCGGCAAGAAAGAATGCGCAGGATCTTGTGATCTATGCGGATGGATCATTTGATAT
>CAMHJE010000121.1:0-7320 GCA_946185305.1 uncultured Clostridia bacterium
GACCTTGAGCCGCGCCTCGTCTACGGCGTCAACACGAGCTTCGATATGTTCCCGATGCGCTACCATTCCATCGGGGACTGGCATTTGGCCTTATATAACTATCTCCAAAAGATCTTTTGACGGAGGACATGATGGAAAAGAAAAGGAAACAGCCGGTTTGGCTGTATATCGTATTGGCAGTTGTCGCGGTGCTCGCAGTCGTTTTGCTTGTGAACCGCTATGTGGTGCGGCAGGTGTGGTGCAACGCGTTTGCCCCGAATCTCCCCATCGACGATTCGACGACGTGGGCAGGCGGCACAGCCTATGAACGCGTCCCGTATGCAGCCGGCTCCGACGCGCAATATCTTGATCTCTACGTCCCGAACACGCCTGAAAAAGCGCCGCTGTTCGTGCTGGTGCACGGCGGCGGATTCGTGTCCGGCGATTCGCAGACGAAGCAGGCACAATATATGTACCGCTATTTCCGCGATCACGGCTTTGCGTGCGCAAGCATCAACTATCGCCTTGCACAGGAAGCACCGTTCCCGGCGGCATGCGCGGATGTCAAGGCCGCTGTGCGGTTCCTTGTGCATAACGCCGAAACATACGGCTTCGATGCGGAGCGCATTGCGATCTGGGGCGAATCCGCGGGCGGCTATATTGCCACGTTTACGGCGCTGACCGCGCCCGATGCGTACACGGACGTGCCGTGCATCGGCGAGACGGAGACCGAGCGATTCACGATGCCGTCGTTCGACGCGCTTGTGGACTACTACGGCGTGCTTGACTTCAACACCTTCGACGAGGATTTCGTGGCGGAGGGTACGCCGCTGTGGATCGTGAAGATGGCGAACGGCTGGGCGAACAACATCACCGGCGAATTTGATTCGTTCGAGGAATACTGGCTCCGCAAGGCACAAAAGGACTGGACGGACTATGAAAGCAACGAAGCGAATGTCCTCTATCACGCGACCAACCGCGAAAACGGCAATCCGAGCCTGAAGACGCTGATCCTCCACGGCGACGCGGATCTCACGGTGTCACACCTCCAGTCGGTCAAGCTCGACGCGATCTTAAAGGCCAATGGCGAGGACGCGACCTTAAAACTCGTTCCAAAGTGCAAACATGCGGACGACCGCCTATACACCGACGATATGCTCGGCGAAGTCGCCGCATTCGTGACAGCTTCCTTTACCGACTGACACGTTTTCAAACACCAAAGTCACCCGAACCGGGTGACTTTTTTACGTAAAGCCTTTGCTCGCCAAGATCGAAATATATTTTCCGTTTTGTGTTGACAAGCCGTCGAAAAGAATGTATTATAATTCATGTTACATAACGATAGTTATAATTGATGGAAGGAGGATGTCTATGCCGCCCAAAGCAAGGGTTACGAAAGAGATGATTGTGCAAGCGGCGATTGCGGTGACAAGGAAGAGCGGGTATGAGAGCATCAATGCCAGAACGGTCGCCGAACAGCTGCACTGCTCCACACAGCCGGTCATGTATCATTTTGCAACCGTAGAAGCCATGAAAAAGGCCGCGTATGCGCAGGTTGATCGAATGCATTCGGAATACCTGACGACGGTTCCGCCGGGGCAGGATCCGGTTCTCGGGATCGGTCTGAACTACATCCGCTTTGCGGTCGAGGAACCGCAGCTGTTTCGCTTTCTGTTTCAATCCGGCTATGCGCAGGAGAACAATCTGCTGGAGATGATCCACGCAGAGGCGCTGCTTCCCGTTCTTACCGCCATGCAGGAGGGCGCCGGCTTGAGCATGGAAAAAACCGGGCAGGTGTTTTTGACCGTGGCGTTGTTTGCCCACGGCTATGCCAGCATCATTGCCAATAACAACCTACAGTATGAAGAAACAACGGTCGCGGCGCATCTGGAACGCGCATGGAACGGCGCTTTGCTGGCCGCTGCAAAGGAGGATGAACATGAAGAAACTGTATGAAAAGAAGCCGGTACTTTTTGCGGTACTGATGATCGCGCTGTATTGCGCGGTAACCATCCCCATCCGGGGCGAATACGGCGACGGCAGTATCCAATCCCTGCTTGGCTTGACGGCTGTTGCCGCCGTCATCGTTGTTGTCAGCAGCTTGATTCCGCTTTGGAAGGAACTTGGGGTTGCCGCAAGACCGCAGCAGGCTCGTCTGTGCCTTTACTTCCTTCCCATGCTTATACTTGCCACCGGCAACATCTGGGACGGCTTTGAGCAGCATTACACCGGCGCCGGCCTTTGGTATGCCATCGGCTCCATGGCCTTGGTCGGCTTTGTGGAGGAGATGATCTTCCGCGGCTTCCTTTTCACCGCACTGCTGAAAAAGGACGGTCCCAAGGTCGCCGTCATCGTGTCCGCTGTGACCTTCGGCATCGGCCATATCGTGAATCTCCTCGCGGGTATGGCCACCATTAAAAACTTGATGATGGTTATTTTCGCCGTTGCCTGGGGCTTCGTTTTCACGATGGTCTATTACAAGTCCGGCAGCCTGCTGCTCTGCATTCTGGCTCATGCGATCGTGGACGTTCTCTCCGTGATTGGCGCAGAGACTGCTTGGGGCGAATGGCTCTATATCGGCGCAACCGTCGTGATCGGCGTCGTTTACTGCCTGTATCTGTGTAAGCGCGTCAAAACGCCGACGATCTTTCGGATAGATGCACAAACGGAATCCGCACCCGAACCGCGTGATGCATGAACATATAGAAGGCTTTGTGTCGTTTTCATGAAACGACATGTAGGACAAGGCAGTATTCCTTGCTTTTTTCAGCGTCGATTTCGCCTCCGGTTTTTCCGGGGACGGATCGGCGCTTTTCTGTTATGGCGGATTTCTGAAAGGCTTCACAAAAAAACGGGAACTGTGCGCCGCGGCGTATCGACGACGACGGTATCGCAGCGCATGGCGGCGGCGGAGGACGGTTCTTTCGCGCAAAATCCATGAAATATGCCTGCCGCACGGCAGACAGCAGCGCATAAACGACAGGAATTTACAACAAACGGAAAAATTCGTTGCGTTTGGACGAAACCTATGCTAAACTATATAAGGACTCTTACGCGCATCGGAAGAAAAGCGGCAAGAGACAATACATCTTCGAAAAACAAACAAGCAAGGGAAAAGGAGGACAACAACACATGCAATACACAAAAGAAGTGGAAGAAATGGTTTGTATTGCAAAGGGACCGAACCACGGTCCTGCACCGATCCCCGAAGAAGGGAAATGGGTCCAAGCTAAGGAAATTAAGGATATTTCCGGTTATACGCACGGCATCGGCTGGTGCGCGCCGCAGCAGGGCGCCTGCAAGCTGAGCCTGAACGTCAAGGACGGCGTGATCCAGGAAGCACTGGTCGAGACGATCGGCTGCTCCGGCATGACGCATTCCGCCGCTATGGCGAGTGAGATTCTGCCCGGCAAGACCATCCTCGAAGCGATGAACACCGACCTCGTCTGCGACGCGATCAACACCGCCATGCGCGAGCTGTTCCTGCAGATCGTCTACGGCCGCACCCAGTCCGCGTTCTCCGACGACGGTCTGCGCATCGGCGCGGGCCTTGAGGACCTCGGCAAGGGCCTTCGTTCCATGGTCGGCACGATGTACGGCACCAAGGCGAAGGGCACCCGCTACCTCGAAATGACCGAGGGCTACGTCGTCAAGATGGCGCTCGATAAGGACGATCAGGTTTGCGGTTATCAGTTCCTGAGCCTCGGCAAGATGATGGATGCGATCAAGAAGGGCATGTCCCCGAATGAAGCGTATGAGAAGAACCTCGGCACCTACGGCCGCTTCAAGGCGGAGGACGGCGCCGTAAAATGGATCGACCCGCGGAAAGAATAAAAGGAGGAGCAGCACATGGCTTTGTTTGAAAATTATGAAGGCCGCATGCCTCAGCTGCAGCCCGTCCTGGACAAGTATGGCTTCAAGAGCTTTGAGGATGTAAAGGCGTTTACGAACAGCAAGGGTGTCGATGCGTATTCGATCGTCGAAAGCACGCAGCCGATTTGCTTTGAAAATGTGAAATGGGCTTATGAACTCGGCGCAGCGATCGCCATGAAGGAAAACGCCAAGTCGGCGGCGGAAGCTGCCAAGTGGATCGGTGTCGGCCTGCAGGCGTTCTGCATCCCCGGCTCCGTCGCGGATCAGCGTCAGGTCGGTATCGGCCACGGCAACCTCGGCGCAATGCTGCTCGATGAGGAAACCGAGTGCTTCGCGTTCCTGGCCGGTCACGAATCCTTCGCGGCAGCGGAGGGCGCTATCAAGATCGCTCTGAACGCGAACAAGGTCCGTAAAAAACCGCTTCGCGTTATCCTGAACGGTCTCGGCAAGGACGCGGCTATGATCATCAGCCGCATCAACGGCTTCACCTATGTCCAGACCAAGTATGATTACCTCTCGGCAGACGTCAAGGAAGACCACGCACTGACGATCGTCAGCAAGACGGCGTATTCCAACGGCGAACGCGCAAAGGTCAACTGCTACGGCGCAGACGATGTACGCGAAGGCGTTGCGATCATGTGGCATGAAGGCGCGGATGTTTCCATTACCGGCAACTCCACCAACCCGACCCGCTTCCAGCATCCGGTCGCCGGCACATACAAGAAAGAACGCTGGGAAGCCGGCAAGAAGTATTTCTCCGTGGCTTCCGGCGGCGGCACGGGCCGCACGCTCCATCCGGACAACATGGCCGCAGGCCCCGCTTCCTACGGCATGACCGATACGATGGGCCGTATGCATTCCGACGCGCAGTTCGCAGGTTCTTCCTCCGTTCCGGCGCATGTGGAAATGATGGGCTTCCTCGGCGCAGGCAATAACCCGATGGTCGGCATGACCGTCGCCGTTGCCGTTGCCGTGCAGCAGGCTATGAACAACTGACAGCCTCTCGGTTGCAACACAAAACCGCCCGAACCGGACACACTGATAAGGAAGTATTATCAATTATACCGGGGTTTCAGTAAGGGCAAAAAATACGGAGGGAGTGAAAGCTCTCTCCGTTGTTTTATGTTTGCAAATAAACCTGTCTTTTTGATATTCATTGTGATGCTGCTCACAGAAAGCACAGGAAGGTGCGGAGGATGAAAAACCGTCAATAATGACGGGGACAAAGTGCCGGGGATCGTGTATAATAGAAGCAGAAAAGGGAAAGGAGCGCCGCGAATGATCGTTGCGAAGGTCACAAAGCGATACATCGCGCTGTTTACGGCGGCGTTCCTGTTATGCGGTGTACTCCACGTCGTTCTGTATAGAACGGATTTTACGATGTGCTTTGCACAGTTGTATTGCGGCGCGCTGACGGTGGCTTGGGCAAGCACCGTACAGCGGCGTGTCACGAGTCGGGCGCTTCGCCGCCTCATGCTGGGAGTCGCGGTCACGCTCGTGATGAACTTTGTGCTGCAGGTCGCCCGCTATCAGCTTTTCGCCGGGCAGATCGCCGAGCAGCGTTATCTTTGGTACATCATGTATGTTCCCATGACGGCGCAGCCGATCCTGTGTTTTTATATCGCTGCCCTGATTTATCGGCCGGAAAACAAGTCCCTGCCGCGCTTTCATTGGCTGTTGGTCGCGCTCGGCTCGCTGCTGGCGCTCGGCGTGCTGACAAACGATCTGCATTTCTGGGCGAAATCGTTCCCGAGCGGCGTTCTGGACGACAACGGGCAGGAAAAGAACGGCTGGCTGTTTTATGTCGTCAGTCTGTTTCAATACGGCCTTTACGCCGCTGCCTTTCTTACCATCCTCCGCAAAAGCCGCCGCTTCGTCCTGCGCAGATACCGTTGGATCCCGCTTGTTCCGTTCCTGATCGGCATCGTCTATTCTACGACATATCCCTTGGACATCGGGCATAAGCTGTTTTCGACGCGCCTGTACGAAATAGGCGAGATGTTCGCCTTCTGTGTGATCGCCACGCTTGAGGCCTGCATCCAGCTCGGCATGATCCCGGTCAATCGCGGGTATGAAAAGCTGTTCTCCGCGGCTCCGCTTCGCGCGGCGATCCTGGACGGAAACGGCAGGCTCGTGTATCAGACCGCCGACGTCGTATACCCGTTCCCGCCAAGCGAGGACGATATGGTCGTTTCTCATGCGATCCGGGGCGGCAGCGTTGCTTACCTCGTGGACGTTGCGCGGGCGAGGGACCTGAACGAAAAGCTCGAGGAAGTCGCGGAGCAGATAGAGGCGCGAAACGCCTATATCGCCGAGGAGAACCGCATCAAAGCGGAGCGTGCCGAGCTGGAAACGCGAAACCGTCTCTATGAGCGCATCTCCATTCTCGTCACCCCGCAGCTCGACAAGATCGAGCGCCTGCTGAACGCGCCGGAGGGCTGTGACCGGGACGCGCTGTGCAAGATTGCGGTGCTGAAAGCGTATGTCAAGCGCCGCAGCAATCTGGAGCTGTTGGCCGCGGCCGACGCGCTGACCGTGGAGGAGCTTGCTTCCGCGGCGAACGAATCCATGTCCTATCTGCGGCTTTACGGCGTGAATACGGCTGTTTCCGCCTTCGGCACGGGCGCTTACCCGAACGAACTGATCATCGCGGCATATGAAAGCATGGAAACAGTCGTCGAGGAGAGCATGGACACGCTTTCGGATATGATCGTCTCGATCCGTGCCGAAGAAAAGCGCCTGACCGTCCGCATCATGCTGAAGGCAGACAGCTTTGCGCTCGCGCCCAATGATCCGCAGCCGGACGGCGCGATATTCACGCGCACGGTCTCGATCGCAAAGGAGGAGCAGGATACGATCCTCGTGCTCACCTTCACGACGGGAGGTGATCGCGCATGAGGTGGTTCGGTCCCGCAGGGGAAAGGCTGCTGTGGGCGGGCATGTGCATTTATGCGCTGCTGCTGTTTTACGGCATGGTGCTGATCCTTGCGCTGCTGCTGCGCCAGAAGCGGTACAAAATGCTGCTTTTCGCGATCCCGTTGACGGTCGTGCTCTATGGTCTGGAGCAATGTATCGACATTTTTACGTCCGGCTCCACCTACAGCGATACGGCAAGGCGGATCATCGACGCGTTCGGCTCGCTGTCTGACGGCGTGATCCTGCTCCTGCTCATGGCGGCGACCGCCGCGGAATGGCTTTTCGTCCGCGACGTCGATCACCGTGAACGAACGATGATCACGCCGATGTCGGTCAAGGAAGCCATGGACACCATGCCGATGGGCATACTGTTCGACGCGCCCGGCATGCCGACGCTGCTGACCAACTACGCGATCCATGACATCTATATGAAAGCGACCGGAACCGTGCTGATCGCAGGCGTTGCGTTTCGGGAACGGCTCGAAAAGGGCGATCTGCTGCCCGGCTGCCGGGTCTTGCCGCTTGGCGAAAGCAGGATGCTCGTTTTGCCCG
>CAMHJE010000122.1:0-7315 GCA_946185305.1 uncultured Clostridia bacterium
GTGAACACAAACGACCAAATTATTATTTTCAGAAAAGAGGATTACAAACATGATAGACCATCTATCCAACAGCATCGTTACACGGTACACATTCAACGGAATCTTGAGAAAAGGAGGGCTTGCGAGACAGGATGTATCTGACCCAACGAATCGGAAATACAACGTACCGCGTCAAGGTCACGGTAAACGAAAGCGGTACGCAAACTTTAGAGGATATGCTGCTGCGGTTAATCCGCAATGATACCCTTGCAAACAGCGGTGAATGTGGTATAATAGCGTTACCGCAGGAAGGTCATCCGCAGCTCGAAAGGATACCTTCATGAAACAACCTATCATTACCAATCAGATCACCGCTCTATATGAGCGCCTTTCCCGCGACGATGAACTGTCCGGTGACAGCGTTTCGATCCAGACGCAAAAGTTCTTTTTAGAAGATTACGCAAAGCAGCACGGCTTTGTTCCGTTCGCCCATTATACCGATGATGGGTTCAGCGGCGGTAACTTCAATCGTCCTTCGTGGAACCGTCTCGTTGCAGACGTAGAAGCCGGAAAGGTTTCGGCGGTAATCGTCAAAGATATGTCCCGTGTCGGCAGGGAGTATCTGCAGACCGGATATTATACGGAAATCTTCTTCCCGCAGAATCACGTTCGCTTTATCGCGGTCTCCAACAACATCGACAGCAACGACCGGAACAGCAGCGAGATTGCGCCGTTTCTGAATGTCATCAACGACTTCTATCTGCGCGATTGCTCTCACAAGCAGAAAGCCGCATACAAAGCCCGCGGCAATGCCGGTATGCCATATGCTTCCATCCCCTGTTACGGATACCGAAAAGATCCCGCTGATCGACACCATTGGATCGTGGATGAGGAAGCGGCAACGGTTGTCAGAGAAATCTTTTCACTTGCGGCAAAAGGGATCGGCGTTGTCGAGATCGCCAAATCCTTGAGCGCGCGCAAAGTGGAAAAGCCGTCATACTATATGTCAACACACGGCATTTGGAACAGCGGAAACACGTGGGTGCACGAGCGTCCGTATGATTGGAACTGCCGGACGGTCGCCGATATTCTTTCCCATACGGAATATCTAGGTCATACGGTCAACGGACGATCTACAAGCGAGTCGTATAAAACGCACAAACGAATCCGGAACGATCCATCCGAATGGCAGATCATTGAGAATACCCATGAAGCGATCATTGATCAAGAAACGTTCGACGCCGTGCAGAGCGCAAGGAAAACGGTACGGCGTACGGACACGACCGGCAAAGCAAACGTTTTGACCGGATTGGTGTTCTGTGCGGACTGCGGTAAGAAGATGTATAACCACAAGCGGGGCTCAAAAGCAAAGCAATTACACGTCCTGCCCGATCCCTTAACAGGATTGTACCCGATTGACGGTTACTGCTGCTCTACCTATGAACTTACGAAATACCGATCTGACAAGACTTGCTCCTCACATTCCATTACGTCAAAGGCGATTCGGCTTCTTCTTTTGAATACGATTCGGGAGGTAGTACGGTATGCGACGTTTGACGAGGAACGGTTTATCCGACGTGTCAGAGAGCAGTCCGAGATACAGAACAAAGCGGATGCGAAGGAATTGCAGCGGAAGATCGGCAAGTCACAGAAACGGATTGCAGAGCTGGATCGGCTGATCATGAAGCTGTACGAGGATTACGCACTTGATCGGATTCCGTTGGAACGGTATCAGCAGATGGCGGCAGCATATGAAGCGGAGCAGAAAGCACTGAAAGAAACGCTTGTCGTCGATCAGGCGAAGGCGGACGTATTTACGGAAGACACCGACCGTGCGGAACGGTTCTTGACGCTTGCGAAGAAGTACACCGATTTCTCATTCCTGACCGACGAAATGATCCTTGCGTTTGTGGACAAGATTCTTGTGCACGCGCCGGAGAAGATCGACGGTGAACGGGTGCAGGAGGTCGAGATCTTTCTGAAGCATATCGGAAAGGTGGAACTGCCTCAAGAAGCGATTCGGGAAAACGTTATCTCTCCGAAACAACTGGAGCGAATCCGAAAGAAGCGCGCGTATATGCAGGAATACTATCGGACCAAGATCAAGCCGCAGAAGGAAGCGAAACGAACAGAGCCAAACGCCGAAAAGGAAACGGCATAGGCAGATGAACAGCGCCTCGCAGGGAACAATCCTTGCGGGGCGTTTTGTATGCTGAATGCTCTTTGCTGGTGCGTAAAGCGAGCCGCAGGAATTGTGATCCACTTGATCATAATTTCCATTTGGCAGCGAGATGGCAGCAGGGTGAAATCCTTGCTGCCTTTTTCGGTTGATTTGGCAGTACGGACGGAAGGTGTCAAAGCTGGACATTTTTGACCCCTGTTTTCTATCTTTCCAGTCAACAGATGAATCGGATGGTGCGACTTCTCGAACCGTTTTTTCTTTCGGACGGTCGAGTGGTGCGACTATTCGTACCACTTTGGAGAGACGGATGCGCGGTGCCAAACCGAAAGGAATATGGTGCCTTTTCCAAATCACCCTGAAAGGCACGGTGCCGAAACGGTGCCATCCAGAAAACAGACATTATAGCTGAGATCATATTGGTTTTGGCAGAAAGGAGCTTTTATGAACGAAACAGAACGTATCCAGGCACAGCACAGATTGGAGGAAGCGCAGGCGCGGGATCGGGTCAAGGAACGCAAGGCACGAACCCGACGATTGATTCAGATCGGCGCGATTGCAGAGAGCGTGTTCCCGAAAATCAAGGACATGGAGCTTGAGGATGCGAAGCGTTACATGGAACAGATCCAAGACCGTTAGGGGATCGGAATCGGAGGAAGCAGCCGTCCGCGACTGCTTCTTCTTTTTATTTTTTCCGAAGGGCGCACTTACTCACCACCTGCGAAGCAGGCGGTGGTACCCTCCCGTTGGTCGGGTCGTGCGCTCCTCCCGAAAGCGTTGCTTTCTCCGGAGGGGGCAAACAATGCCGCAAGCCGTCATTGCCTGAGCAGCGAAAAGGTTCCCAACATGAGAACCTTTTCTGCTGCACAAAACCCTGCACCGCAGGGTTTCGAGGTGTGCGGTGAAAACGGTGCGCCGTTTCAAAGAATCATGGAAAGGAGTTTTATCATATGGCAATTTACCATTTAGAAGCCAAGATTATCAGCCGAGGCACAGGGCGCTCGGCAGTCGCCGCCGCAGCCTATATGGGCTGCGATGTAATTACCAATGAATACGATGGAATCACCCATGACTATACCCGCAAGGGCGGTCTTGTCTGGGAGCATATCTTTCTTCCCGCGCAAGCGCCGCCGGAGTGGTCTGATCGTGGGACGCTTTGGAACGCTGTGGAACGGGCGGAGAAAACGAAAGACAGCCGCCTTGCAAGAGAGATGATCGTAGCCCTTCCTCTGGAAATACCTGCCGAGGAATGGAAGGAGATATTGACCGAGTATATCACGGAGCAATTCGTTTCGGACGGTATGTGCGCCGACGTTGCGATCCATGACATTGACGGTCACAATCCTCACGCGCATATCCTGCTGACGGTCAGACCGATAGATGAAAACGGAAGGTGGCAATACAAAACGCAGAAAGAATATCTGTGTGTGCGTAACGGTGAGGAGCGCGGCTTTACGGCACAGGAGTTTTTACAGGCACAACGTGAGGATTGGGAGAAGCAGTACCCATACAAGAATGACGGAAAGAAGGTGTTTCTGCCGCCGAGCAAAGCGATCGGTTTGGAGCGTTTGTCCAAGCAGCCGAGAAGCACAACATACGGAAGGCAAAATCCGATCACCGCACGGTGGAACAGTAAGGAACAGTTGGAAGCATGGCGTTCAGAATGGGCGGGCATTGTCAACCGGCATTTGGAGAGAGCACAGCAGCCGGAACGAATCGACCATCGCAGCTTTGCCGATCAGGGGATTGATCTGAAGCCAACGATTCACGAAGGCGTGACAGCCCGTGTACTGGAGAGCAAGGGCATAGTCTCCGACCGCTGCGAAATGAATCGGCAAATCAAAGCGGACAATGCCTTGATCCGGAAGCTGAAAGAGTTGTTGTCGGTCGTAAAGGACGTCATACAGGTATTCGCGGAAAAGCTGGAATCTATCCGCGATACGCTTGTCGAAACCTTCTATGGACAGCGGCAGGCAACAGCTGCACACAAGTATTATTGGAATCAATATGCGACCGCCACGGATCGGCTTGATCGGTTGGAAGCGTTGCTGCCGGAACTAAAAGCAAAGGTGTCGGAACAAAAGCGTGTACACAAGGAACTGGAATCCACGGGCAAGATCCATTTCAAGAAGCGGAAGGAGCTTGCAGAGCGTGACGCTATTCTGATCGAGGAGGTCAACGAACTGCAAAGCGAGCGTTCCATGCTCATGCGAAAGCTGAACCTAACGAACGAGAAGCAGATCGCTGAGAAGCGCACCTCTATCCAACCGTTGGAAACCGAAGCGGATCGGCAGTACGAGCTCTCACAGGATTTCTTTGTGCAGCATGAGCAAGCGAAGAAAGAGTATGACGCCGTGGAGGAAGAATCTGTGGAACAGAACATAGACCGCAAGGGACTTTGGCAGCGGCAGCAGGCGATCCGGCTGGAGAACACCCCTCTTTTGCACGATCGGATGAAAGCGCAATATGGCAAGGACTTTGACGAAAGCGGTTTTGATACCGCAGTACGGGAAATGCGCTACTACACACAGGCGCGGCACACTGCCTTCTCCGACTATGCGAAACGTCTGCAGCGTGAGAAATCGTGGCAGGAGCGAGTTGGTAATCAGTTGAAGCCACGCGAGAAACGTTATGAGCCGGAACGGTAACCCCGTTTCGGCTCGCTATAACCTAGCTTTATAGTTTAGTAACGAAGAACGTCTATTAGAAAAGCTTTAATTGTTCCGCGCCAGAAGGATATGGGGGTGCAAAAGCACCTATTATTATGAATGGATTTTTGGAGACATTATGGTGGGCTTTTGTCGTACCTAAAAAGAAGTGCAGATCGTATTCCTTATATTTATCTAAATATTTTGTCTTGACATTTTGTAGTGCAATACTCTCGTCTCCATTTGAAGCTTTTAGACAATTGAAAAAGAGCATCCCCGTCTCCCAATCCTCAATCATCATTGTAGACCGTTTCCCATTACAATCTTCAAAGACATATGAGAATTTATATGGTACTTTTTTAACAACTTCAAACTCTTTTTCGATTTCTTCTGCTGATTGAAATAGATTGAGCTGTTTAGATAATGACTGCAGAATTGCCACTTTATCAGGATCCCATTCTCTGTCAACCTCTTCATACTTGAAGTCGATAATCTTTGTGGGCTTGAAAATAGCTAATTAAACAGTTTGTTCCTTCGCCTCCTTAATTAGTTGGGACATATCAGTATATATTTTCGTGTGACTTAAAATGATCTCTCTTCGCTTCTCCCAGTCTACCTTTTTCTTTTTGGGCTTTTCTTCAACTTTGATTGTATCCCAAATAGGCCTATATGTTTCAGGACGAAAATCGCTAAGGTTTCTAGTTGCTTCTAAATTAACCCATGTATATTTTGGATACTGCTGATCCAAATCTAATTTCCTAAAAGGTACGGGATATAGTCTAATCCATGAACCATCTTCCAAGATACCTGCGGTACAAACGAGTTCAGAATATTCTTTGGATATTGTAGGATAAGTCTTAACAAGAATATAAATTCTCAGTTTTTCTCGATTCATAAGTCCTCACATTGCATATGATGGTTTTCAATTAAGTAATCTCGAATAATATGCCGATGGCAAATCCGAGGGTCGCGTTCATAGCACATTAAGGCTACTCGCTGATGCTTTTCCATTAGTACAGCAATACTGTCCAAATACTTTCGAATGCTGCCGAGATTTGCCTTATAGATTGAGAACAGCTTTTCGTAGTCTTCGTAACTATTGAGAGTAGTACGTTTATCAGAAGTAATACCAACTTCTGGGATATGTACATAATGGATTCCTATTGCTTCAAGGACATGCTGTAATTTGACTTTGGAAAACCCAAATTTCCGACTAATAGGGTTATTCCTAACGTCACAAAGCAGATGGATATCATTATGTATTAAGGTATTGATAAACGCTTCTAATGTCCTTCCTTCATATCCTATCGTAAATAGCATTTGTTCTTCTCTGTGCAAGTTCCGCTTTTCAGCTTTAAACCGAACTATTTCATCATCAGTAAACAGCCTTTTAAGTATTTCACTATTAATGGCATAATAGGGAAACTGTTCGTATACTCCTTTCAACAAGTTGTCACCGCGCTCAATTGGAAGGTCCAAATAGTGTAGCGGAGTTTCACCTTTTGCTATATACCTAGAGTCGGAAAAACAAATAAAGCTATCACGACGCAAAATATCAAGATCTTCTGCAAGTTGGAAAGAATACGGTCCATACTTGTATGGGATAAACTCATATTGCACTAAATCGTTTTTCTGCATATCAAGAAAAACTAATTTTTGAATATCAGTCGCAGTAGCACCATCATATATCTGCTGCAGAAACGATAGCAGATATCTTTGGCGCAAGTATGCAGGTTGTAGTTTCCTTCCATTCATGGCTCAATACTAACATGAACAGCGAGAAAATGCAAGATTGAGGGCGTTATTTACTATGGTTAATCGTTGTTTTCTTTCGTTTTTCGCTGTTATTCCATATTATGTTGCTTATGCCATGATATACTAGTGAATTAATTGCTTCTTCCTTACGCTAAATAGTTTTCCCAAAAAACATTATTCAAATAACTTTCGTTAGTTTGAATGCGAACTACTGATCCTGTCTTTCAGTAAATAGTAACCCGAACTTTCTTTCTTCTGCTCAAGTTCATATTCCATTTTGTTATTCATAATTCTGAAAACCATTTCAACTACTTGTTCCTCCGATTCACATACGATTGCTCCGTTTGCAACTCCAGTATTGAAACAAACAAGTCTGCTTAACGGATGAACATTGCGAAAGAATCCTAATCTTTTTGCTGTCGGTGAATATATGATGACCGGTTTCCCAAGGCAGAGTGCCATGGCGGCCTCTGCGTCTTTTCCGTAACTATCTCTTTCGCCAGATGAATAGATGAGCATCTTTGCCTGCTTTACCATTAGACACTCAATGAGTCCTTTGTCCTCATGTGAAGACGTTGCGCTTAATGTCGGATCAAAGTAGTGAAGATGGAGAGAAATTAGCTTATCATTGCGAAAAATATTATCGCAAAACGCGCTCATCATTAAAAAATCTTCTTTCGTCCGCATGCTTGTAGCAATATAGGCATCAAGGTCTTTTGCCATTGAGAGTTCCCTATATCTAAGAGTTTTTCAA